>JBBJNX010000288.1:0-3680 GCA_037721115.1 Candidatus Limnocylindria bacterium | reverse complement strand
ACAGGTGGCGGCGGCAAGGCATCTGCGCGCGTTGCTGGATGGGAGCGAGATCTGGGCGTCTCATCGCGAGGACACCGAGCACCGCGTGCAGGACGCCTACAGCCTTCGCTGCATGCCGCAGGTGCATGGCGCCGCCCGCGACGCGCTCGGCGAGCTGGAGCGCGTGCTGGCTGTCGAGATCAATGCGGTGACCGACAATCCCCTCGTCTTCCCGACGGGCGAGGTGATCAGCGGCGGCAACTTCCACGGCGAGCCGCTGGCGCTGGCGCTCGACTACGCCACGCTGGCCGTCGCTGAGCTTGCGTCGATCTCCGAGCGACGGACGGCGCGGCTGGTGGACGCGCATCTCTCCGGTCTGCCCGCGTTCCTGGCCGAGCGACCGGGCGTCGAGAGCGGGCTGATGATCGCGCACTACACCGCGGCAGCCCTCGTCAATGAGCTTCAGACGCTGGCGCATCCGTCGTCGGTGGACACGATCCCCACCAGCGCCAACCAGGAGGATCACGTCAGCATGGGAGCCACGTCGGCGCTGCATCTTCGTGCGGCGATCGACCACGCCGAGCACGTGCTCGCCATCGAGGCGCTCTGCGCCGCCCAGGGCCTCGACTTCCGCGCACCCCTGCGGCCGGGCAAGGGCGTCGCGCGCGCGCACGCCATCGTCCGATCCCGCGTGCCACACCTCGACGCGGACAGATCGCCGGCGCCCGACATCGGCGCCGTGTGCGAGCTGGTCCATTCGGGCGCGCTGCTCGCCAACGGCGCAACGCAGGCGCCGCATGCCTGACCTCACCTTCGAGCTGGTCGACGAGGCCACGGTTGACGACATTCCTCACCCGGCTCAGCCCGGCGCGCGTTGCCAGACCTGCGATTACTGGGAACGAATCGACGGAGGACGTGAGGCGCCAGAGGCCGATGCAGCTGGCGCGGAAGCCAGAGCGGCGCTCAAGCGACGCCGGCTGCTGGCCGGCCGCGCTGTCTCAGGTTCATACGCCATGCTTGCCTATCGGACCGATTCGGTCCAACGCCTGGCGATCGGTTATGCGCAGTTTGGTCCGCTGAGCGCCTATCCGCGCGCCCAGTCGATCCGCGACCGATATCCGGAGCTCCCCGATTCGCCGGCTCCATGGATCATCACCTGCCTCCAGGTCAGCCCGGACGTCGACGATCGGGCCGGCGTCGGCGCCGAGCTGCTCGAGGCCGTCTGTGCCGAGCTCGACGGACGCGGCATCATCGCCGTGGAGGCATACCCCGAGGGCGACCGTGACGCCTGGCTGCCGTCTCCTGGTCCGTCAGAGGTGTACGAAACGGCGGGTTTCGAACGCGGTGCCGGAGATGACCGCTTCCCGGTCTATCGGCGCGAGCTCACCGGCGAGACCGATGCAAATGCCTGGTCCGGCCTGCTTCGCGCCAGCGCCCCATCCGATGAAGGTGATGACTGGCCCCTACCCATGGCGCCGAAGCGCGACCCTGACGATCTCTTCCGCCTGCCGGCGAAGAAACCGAAGCGTCCGAACCCGTTCGGCGACGACTGAACGATGCCCGAACCGATCCAGGCCGGGCTCTGGGGCGCGCTTGCCGGATCGGCGCTCGTGCTCGGAGCGATTGCCGCGATCACCATTCGGATTCCACGTCGAATCGTTGCGCTCATCATGGCCTTCGGCGCCGGTGCGCTGGTGAGCTCCCTCGCATTCGATCTCGCCGAAGAGGCATTTCGGGCCGGCGGCACGCTCGTCTTCGCCATTGGACTCGCCGCTGGCTCACTCGTCTACTTCGGCGGAGACCGCATGATCGATCGGCTGAGCAGAATGGGCACTCCGGACCGGGGGAAGACGGCTGGACCCGCCATCGTCCTCGGTGCGCTCCTCGATGGTATCCCCGAATCGCTCGTGCTCGGCGCGACGCTCCTCGGCGACGGCATCAACCCATCGTTCTTCGCCGCGGTCCTAATCTCAAATTTCCCTGAGGGCCTTTCCGGCACCCGCGACCTCCTGGACGAAGGGCATCGGCGCGTCACGGTCGTCGGGGTGTGGCTCGCGGTAGCAGTCGCCTCCGCGCTCGCGGCGGCCATCGGCAATGCCGCCTTCGCGAGCATGAGCTCGACGCCGCTCGCCCTTGCACAGAGCTTCGCCGCCGGGGCGATCATCACCATGCTGGCCGACACAATGTTTCCGGAGGCCTTCGAGCAGGGCGGGAACTTCGTGGGGGTGGCCACGGCCCTTGGATTCGCGGCCGCGTTTCTGCTTTCCCGCCCCTGAATCATTCCGCTCAGCCGTATCATCGGCCGATGAGGAGCACCATCCCGCAGATCGGCGCGCGCCCTATCCGTGCCCCGCGCGGCAACGAACTGTCCTGCAAGGGATGGCAGCAGGAGGCGGCGCTTCGGATGCTCATGAACAACCTGGATCCGGACGTTGCCGAGGATCCGGATCATCTGATCGTCTACGGCGGCACCGGCCGTGCGGCCCGGTCGTGGGAGGCGTTTGACGCCATCGTCGCCGAGCTGCGACGGCTGGAGAATGACGAGACGCTCCTGGTGGCAAGCGGCAAGCCGGTCGGCGTCTTCCGAACAACGACCGATGCGCCACGCGTCCTGATCGCCAACGCCAACCTGGTGCCGCACTGGGCAACCTGGGAGAAGTTCCGCGAGCTCGAGCGAGCCGGACTGACCATGTACGGCCAGATGACCGCCGGCTCGTGGATCTACATCGCCACCCAGGGAATCATCCAGGGCACGTACGAGACGTTCGGCGAGGTGGCGCGGCAACATTTCGGCGGCTCACTGCGCGGGACCGTCACGCTGACCGCGGGGCTGGGCGGCATGGGGGGAGCGCAGCCGTTGGCGGTGACGATGAACGATGGCGCGTGCCTGGTCATTGAAGTTGACGAGGCACGGGCTCGACGACGCCTGGATGCCGGCTACGTGGATGAGCTCACTCACGACATCGACGAGGCGATCACCCTTGCGGACCGATGGCGCGCCGATGGGCAGGCCCGCAGCGTTGCCCTGATCGGCAACGCCTCAGAGGTCGAGCCGGAAGTCGTTCGTCGAAGCTGGCGACCGGACGTGGTCACGGATCAGACTTCCGCCCACGATCCGCTGGAGGGATACGTGCCGGGGGGCATCGGCCTGGAGGAGGCGCTGGCGCTTCGCGCATCAGACGCCGATGAATACGCCCGACGCTCCATGACGTCCATGGCCGATCACGTGCGCGCGATGCTCGCCTTCCAGGCTGCCGGCGCCGTGACGTTCGACTATGGCAACAACATCCGCGCCCACGCCAGGGACGCCGGCGTCGAGAACGCCTTCAACATCCCGGGTTTCGTTCCTGCCTTCATCCGGCCGCTCTTCTGCGAGGGCCGCGGACCGTTCCGCGTTGCAGCCCTGTCGGGAAACGTAGCGGACATCGCGGCCATCGATCACGGACTGGCCGAGCTTTTCCCCGATGACGAAGGCCTTCAGCGCTGGCTCCGGCTGGCGGCCGAGAAGGTTCCGGTCCAGGGACTCCCCGCTCGCATCTGCTGGCTCGGCTACGGCGAGCGAGCCCGCGCCGGCGCCGCCATCAACGCGCTGGTGGCGTCCGGCGAAGTCAGCGCGCCAATCGTCATCGGCCGCGACCATCTCGACGCCGGCTCGGTGGCCTCGCCCTACCGCGAGACGGAGGCCATGCGCGACGGGTCGG
>JBBJNX010000287.1:0-3684 GCA_037721115.1 Candidatus Limnocylindria bacterium | reverse complement strand
AGCGGCACGGGCTGGCCCCGGCGCACATCGAGGCCGGCAGCACGATGGTGCGTTCCGAATGACGGTGCCGTCGCGACCATGACCATGCCCGCTCGCAGCTCGGCTTCCTCGATCGGCACGACCGTGTCGGCGCCGTCCGGCATGGGAGCGCCGGTCATGACTCGCACCGCCGTGCCCGACTCGACGACCGGGGCGCGTGGCCCGCCGGCGCGGGACTCCCCGATCACGCGTCGCGCGGCGTCGCCATCGGCCGCTCGCAGCGCAAAACCGTCCATGGCGGAGTTCGCGAATGGAGGCACGTCGATCGCCGCCGGGAGGCTGGACTCCACTGACACGCGACCGAGCGCATCGGCAACCGCGACGTGCTCGCCGTTGGTTGGCCGAACGCCGTCCAGGAGTCGAGCGAGCGCCTCGTCGACCGTCAGCATCGGCCCAAATCAGAGACCCAGCTTCAGGCGCGCGTCGATTAGGCGCAGGATCCCGCTGCGGGTGACGATCCCGAGCGGCTGCCGGGCTTCGTCGCCGATGACCGGCAACTGGCCGACCTCGCGCTCCTGGATGAGCCGGAGGGCATCGGCGAGCGGCTCGTCGGGGCCGATGGTGGCGAGGTCTCCGTAGCGGGTCATGATGTCGGTCACCCGCCTGTCGGCCCAGGAATCGCGCGGCAGGCGACGCACGTCGCCCAGGGTCACCATCCCGGCTAAACCGCCGTCGGGGTGACGCACGAGAAACGATCGATCATCGCCACGCAGCATTCGCTCCGAGACCAGGTCAGCAACCGATTCGTTCGGCGAGATGGCTGGAGGCGTCGCGTCCATCGCGTCGCGGACGCGGACGCCGCTCAGGGAGCGCTCGACGCCAGCCTGCTGCATCGTCGCCTCGGCGGAAGTGGCGAGGAACCAACCGACCAGGGCGAGCCAGAGACCACTGCCGATGTCTCGCGAACGGAGCGCCCAGTAGATGCCGCCGGCGACCATGAGATACCCGATGACCCGTCCCACCATCGCCGCCTGGCGGGTGGCGGTGAGCGGATCGCCGCGCACGCGCCACAGGATCGCGCGCAGGACGCGGCCGCCGTCCATCGGATAGCCCGGGACGAGGTTGAACGCCCCCAGGACGATGTTGATGATGCCGAGCCAGCCGACGATCGCCCGCACCTCCGGTTGGGGCACGAGTGCGCCGATCCCGAGGAACGCGCCCCCGATCAGCAGGCTCGCGACCGGGCCGGCGAGGGCGATGAGTGCCTCATCTCGCGCGCTGCGCGAATCGGTCTCAATGCTGGTGGCACCGCCAAAGATGAAGAGCGTGATGCCGGCGACCTTAAGCCCCAGGCGTCGGGCGATGATGGCGTGCGAGAACTCGTGGGCCAGGACAGATGCGAAGAAGAGGAACGCAGTGCCGACGCCGACGAGCCAGTACTGGCCGGTCGTCCAGCCGGGGATGAGACGCGGGAAGAGCGCATCGGCGAGCGAGAAGGTGAGCAGAAAGGCGATCACCAGCCAACTGGGGTGAATCGCGAGGTCGATGCCGGCCACCCGGCCGACCTTCCATCCTGAGCCCATCGGCTGAGTCTAGATCAGGCTTCGGCGGACGGTTGCGAGCCGCCTCGCCAGCGCGCGAAGCCGATGGCGGCCACGACCAGCGCTGTCACCACGATGGTGCCTCCGGCGGCGATGGAGGCATCGAACCAGAAACCCTGCGGGAAGAGCACGATCAGCTGTGAACCTTCCGAGAACAGGTACGTGCCGGCTGGGAAGAAGATGGCGTGGAACGCCAGGAACGCGGCCTCGAATGCCACCGCGAAGATGCCGGCCAACACGACGGCAATCGCGCCGATGACGCCCGCGGCGGTGATCATGATCCGGCCCTGCCGCCGTCGCTCGTGCCGGAGCCAGGCACCGGTGATGACCGCCACGACGAGCGCCGCGACGGTGATCCCGGCCGTCAGCTGCACGAGCCGTGACACGTCGCCCATGTGCGACCGTTCGCGCTCGTCCAGGAGAGGCTCGCCGGGCGTGAGGGACGCGTCGAAGTCGCCGTTCAGGTACAGATCGACAAGGATCTCGCCGGTGACCCCGTCGATCTCCGCCTGCGGCGTGTCGAACGCCGCCGCCACCTCGTGACGCGCCTGCAGCGCCGAGGTGAACCACGGATTGAACAGGAGCAGCGGGCCGCCGAGGGTGATGGCGATGGCCAGCGCGCCACCGTAGAGGATCCCTACAATGCCGGGAGCGCTGCGGCCGGACGCGACGCGGGTCAGCGGAAGCGCCCGGCCACGCGGCTGCCGCCGATCACCGCTGAGAGCAGCATCCCGACGATGCTGATGACGGTCGAACCGAGCAGTGCCGCCAGAAAGTCGCCCACCGTCAAGCCAAGATTGAGCTCATTGGAGATTGCCCCGGTCAGGAGCAGCATCAGCGCGTTGATCACAAGCAGGAAGAGGCCGAGCGTCAGGACCGTGATCGGCAGCGTGAAGATGCGCAGGATCGGCCGCACGAACGTATTGACCAGGCCGAAGATGGCGGCAACCAGCAGGAGCTTCCACCACTCACCGGTGAACTCCAGGTTCGGCACGATCAGCACGGCCACGTAGAGCGCTGCTGCGTTGATGAGGATCTGGATGACTCGGTCCACGTGCTTAGCCTAGCCGATGCGTGCTGGGCGACGGCGGTGACCCGCGGTGCGGGGCTAACGCCAATCGAGTCACCCCTCCACGGCCGGATTCCCGCGGTGCGGGGCTAACGTCAAACAACTCAGATCTCCACGGCCGGAATCCCGCACCACGGGTCATTCCAAGACGGAGCCCGGCTCCCTGGATGGTTCGCTGACCGTTATCCCCGCACCACGGGTCAACCGCGGTCGAGCAGGCGGCCGCGCACCCAGGCGCCGCGAACCATGTTCGGATGCGGGCGAAAGACGAGCCTGCTGGCAATGTCATCGGCCGTCGAAGGCGGGTCGTCGGTCGGCAACGGATTCGTGAATCGCGGATCAACGGCAAGGACATCGGCCTCCTTTCCGATTTCGAGCGACCCGATGACCGAGTCCAGGGCCAGGACCCGGGCGCCGTCGAGGGATCCGAGCCGGATCCAGTCGAGCGGCCGCAAGCCATGAGCCCGATCGCCCCTGCCCGTCACCTCGAGCGCGCGCTGAGTGACGGCGCCGGCACGCATGACGCTGAAGATCGAAACTTCCGGGCCAGCAGCCACGTCGCTCCCCAGGCCGATGGTCATGCCGGCGGCTCGATATGCGCCGAGCGGCATCATTCCGCTCGAGAGGAACAGGTTCGAAGCCGGGCAATGTGCCACGCGCGAATCGCTCTCGACCAGCCGCGCCACCTCCCGGTCGGAAAGATGGACGGCGTGCGCGAGGATCGACCGCGCCCCCAGCGCCCCGATACGGTCGTAGACGTCGAGGTAGTCACGCGCTGCCGGAAACAGGCGCCCGACCTCGCCGATCTCACCCACGTCCTCCGAAAGGTGGGTCTGCCAGTAGGCTCCGTGATGCGCCGCCAACAATGCTGATTCGCGCAGCATCTCCTCCGTGCAGCTGATCGCAAAGCGCGGGGTGAATGCGTAATGCAGCCTGCCGCCTGCGGCTCCATGCCAGCGGGTGGCCAGCTCATCGGACTGTCGGAGACTTGTTTCGAGGATTTCGCCCGGCTCGATATCGGTGTCATAGGTGAGC
>JBBJNX010000286.1:0-3685 GCA_037721115.1 Candidatus Limnocylindria bacterium | reverse complement strand
GGGAGGCACCATCGGCATCGTCGGTCGGAGATTGTTCCGGGGCTGAGTCGGGAGGCGCGGCCGGGTCCACTTCGACGCCGCCCTCATCGATCAGCCCTGCAGTCGGCCGGTCGACATTCGATGCGGCGATCGGCTCGGCCTGGATCGGCGCTGGTGCGTCGACGCCGAACTCGTCGTAGAAGACGGCGTAGAGCTCATCGGCAGCCATGCCGGTGCCGGCTTCGAGCGCCTCTGCGTCAGACGCGCCCTCGCGATACGCGGCCGCGATGTCGGCGATCGCCTCACGCCCATGGCGGTCGATGATGAGGTCCACCAGGGTGGTGCCCTGGGCGTACGACAGTTGTCCACCACGCTCGCCGATCGGAAACTGCTCGCTGATGGCGTCGAAGGAGAAGAGGCCGGCCCCAGATGCCTCGAACTCGACGATTCCTCGCTCATCGCCCGCGTCGCCGGATTCGGACCACGTCGCGATCCCCTCGTTCAGCCATCGCGCCGGACCGTGGAACGCATTGTCGGTAGCGTCAAAGAAAACGATATGCGTGACTTCGTGGACCATCGCAACTTCGAGGTAGGAGGCCGAGCCACCGCCGAGCCACATGAAGATCGTCCGCAGCTCGGAGTACGCCGCCGCGCCGGTCCATTCGCGCGCCCCGGGACCGAGTGCTCCGAAAAAATCCTCGCGTGAGTCATAGACGAACACGTCCACCGGCCCCGCCAGCTCCGTTCCGAGCAGATCCTCGGCCTGCTCGACGCCGACGGCGGTGAGCTCACCGAAGCGCCGAGCCTGCGCCTCCGCGTCGCCGTACCAATGCACCGTCGCCTCGCCCAGCTGCGCCTCCTGCCAGTCGAGGCCCTCGCGATCGTCCTCGTAGCGGAGCGTATTCTCAGGACCGAGCACGACCTCGTCGCCGACGGTGGCTCGCCACTGGTACGTGAACAAGGTATTCGGCGTCACGTGGTCGGTCGACGTATCCCACACATACCTTGCGACATCACCGGCCGGCTCGACCGGTGTGACGAAGGATGCATCACTGCCCGGTGTGCGCACCAGCAGCTCCAGCCGGTCCGGCGACGCGCCCCGGAGTTCCACCTCGAAGCGCATCTCGAGGTCGTAGGTCGAGTCGGCGGTTGCATCACCGAATCCGTCGAAGCCGAGCACCTGTGGAGCGCCCACGAGACCGATGACGAGCGCGGCGCACACCGTCGCCGCCCAGCGAATCAGTCGTCCCATGAGACGCGCCCGAAGTCGAGAAGGCCGATGGTCAGATTCCCGAGGCCGCGAAGCCCATCGGCTACCAACCACCAGGTTTCGCCATATGACCACGGAATGACGGGCGCCTGTCCCGCCACGTAGGTTTCGACCGCGTCGTACGCGGCACCTACCTCGTCCTCCGACGCTGCGGCAGCATCGTCCAAGAGCGCGAGGAATTCATCGTCGCGCCAGTCCCCGTAGTTGCTGAGCGCACCCGGTTCGAGCAGCAGTCCGTACAGAGCATGCGGCGATGCGTAATCAGCGATCCAGTTGATCGTGAAGAGCTGCGGCGGTCGCGTTTCGAGCATGTCGAGGAAGCTGCCGAAATCCGTCGTTTCGACCTGGATCTCAACACCGAGCTCCTCTCGCCAGACCGCGACTGCCGGGTCGACGAAGAGGCCGTTCGCACTCACCACGATCGGCCCGAGATCCGACCGATCCCCGTATCCGGCCTCGTCGAGCAGCGCACGCGCACGGTCGGGGTCAGTCTCCAGCTCAGGGATGAAGCCCTCTGGCCAGATTGCCGGCGGCACCAAGCTGCCCGCGGCCTGGGACGCCGCGCCTTCCGAGAGTGGCACCAGCCGCTCGCGGTCGAGCGCCAGGGCAAAGGCCAGGCGGACGCGCGCATCGTCGAATGGTGGACCGGTGGTATCGAAGCCGAAGTAACTGATCGTGAGCGGCTCGGCCGCGTGCAGGCGCGGGCCCAAATCGGTGTCATAGGCAATCCATGAGGCATCCCAACCGGCGACCTGGACGAGGTCGATCTCGCCATCCGCGAACGCGGTCACTGAGTCCGTCTCCACGTCTCCGACCCAGCGGATCTCCGAGATGGGTGGTGCCCCAGCGACGTACCGATCGTTCGCGCGAAGCACGAGGTCCGCGCCATCGACACCGTCGAGGACGTACGGGCCGCTGCCCACGAATGCGTCCGGAGTCTGCCAGATGTCCGTGGCATCGGCCCGCTCGGGGACAACGAAGGTCGCCGGCGTGGCCACGATGTCCAGGAAGTATGAGGCCGGGTGCCGCAGGGTGACCACGAGTGTCTCGTCGTCGGGCGCCTCGATCCCGACCTCATCCTCGCCAACCTCCCCCGCCAGCCGTTCCGACGCGCCCTGCACGACGCTGAGCACGTCGGGGGCGGTCGCTCCGGTGTCCGGGTCCAGCAATCGCAACCATGAGCGGCGAATGTCCTCGGCGCCGAGGCCGGTTCCGTCGCTGAACTCGAGGTCGTCGCGGATGGCGAATTCATAGGTCAGTCCATCGGCGCTGATCTCCCATCCAGATGCCAGCGAGGGATACGGCTCTCCGGTCTCGTCCAGGCGGGTCAGCCCGGCATACAGCTGGAGCAGGAGCTGCACATCGGCTGCATCGGCGATGAAGGCGGGATCAAGCGTTCCCGGGGGTCCCGCGAGGTAGCGCAGGGGATGCTCGGAGGCCACGATCGGTTCCCCCGATGTGCTGGTCGACAACGCGATCACGCCCGCCGCGACGAACGCGGCAACCCGTGTCAGACGTCGCATGCAGGCTCCGCAACAGGGGCAGGCTGTGTGAGGGCTCGGCGCACGGCCGTTAGTATACGGTCGCCGTGCAGCACGTCCATGAACACCGATTCCAACCGCAGCCCGCGGGCAGCTTGACGCTTCGCCAGTTCGTCGAGTCGCTCCGTCGCTGGTCGCCGGAGATGCGCCAGATGGTCCAGATTGCCCTCACGCGCAGTGATGACGAGCGGCGTCAGTATCTTCAGCAGTTCCATGCCGGGCACCATGATCGCCAGCCGGGCTCTCTCGATGGGTTCATGCGCTGGGCGTACTCCGACCCGCGCCTGGAAGCGATTCCGCTCCTGCTCGCCGAGCTGGACCGGACCGATACGGACTACGCTGGCGCGCTCGAACATGAAGCCGATGTGCTGGTGCGCGAGCGCGCGACGGGGAAGACGCCCGCGCAGCGCGTTGCCGACTACCTTGCGCTTCTCGGCATGGAAACGAGCGATCGGGTGCGAATGGCGGTCGCGAGCCTTCTTCCTGTGGAGACGCCTTCAGCGGCTGTGACAGCCACGATCCGGCAGATGCGACGCCGCTGGTTGGAGCTGTACGGTGACGACCCATTCTTCGGCGAGGATTGAAGTGACACGAAGTCGGCTGCTCGCCTGGAGCCTGATCCTGTACGGGCTGCTCGGATTCGTCCTCGTCCTGGGCGGCGCGGTCATTGGCCTCGAACTCGCGTCGCGCATCGAGCGATTGGCCGCCACCGCCGACGGAACGCTGGCCGCGGCAGTTCGCAGCACCGACGCGGCGGCCGACGGGTTCACCAACGTCGACGGTAGCCTCTCGGAGGCTGAGGGCTCAGCCGAGGCGGCTGGCGCGCTGGCACGCGATGCGTCCGGCACCCTCGCGTCGCTGGCGCGGGCGATGGAGCTCGCCGTGTTCGGCGCTC
>JBBJNX010000285.1:0-3702 GCA_037721115.1 Candidatus Limnocylindria bacterium | reverse complement strand
GGCGTCTCGATCGAGTAGCAGCTGAGGATGACCAACCCTGCGGCCTGTTCCTCGTTCACGCGCGTGCCATCGGCCAGCGTTCGCCGATAGCTGACACTCGCGGCCATCCCGTCCGGGCCGAGGTTGACGCGGGTGGCCATGCAGCCGGCGCGGACCTCGGCGCCGGCTCGCACCGCCTTCGGGACGTACGTCACGAGCGTCGAGCTTTTGGCGTTCGTTGAGCAGCCGTAAACGCAGAAGCCGCGGTAGACGCACGGCGGTCGATCTGCCTTTGGCGCGGAGATCGTCGCCAGCGGCGCCGGTGCCCAGGCGATCCCGAGCGCGTCGCAGCCGCGCGCGAAGAGTTGGGCGACGCCGTTCAGCGGGTGCTCGCGGTAGGGGTGCGGGCCACGTCGCGGACCCCAGGGCCAGCGCATCGGCCCGCTGATGCCGAGCTCCCGCTCAACCTCGTCGTAGAATGGTTCCAGATCCGCATAGCTGATCGGCCAGTCGGCGGCGATACCATCCGTCGAGCGGACCCGGAAGTCGCTCTCCCACATGCGCAATGCGACCATGCTGAAATGCACGGTGCTGCCGCCAACGCCACGCCCCGTGACGTTGGCGCCGAGCTCGATCGGATCCGCGCCGCCCGTCACCCGCGGATCGGTCCAGTACAGCTGGCTGGCGTGCTTCTCGTCCGACACGAAGTCGCGCTCCGGTACCCAATGTGGTCCTGCCTCCAGCACGACCACCGTGATGCCCGCCTCGGCCAGTTCCTTGGCCAGGACGCCGCCGGCTGCCCCTGCGCCGACGATCAGAACGTCCACCGGCTCCCGCGCTCGGCCGGTGTGATCATCGATGGGAGGCTTGGTCACTGGCTTGATCCTTCGCTGGCATCGGCGCCGTCGTTATCCTGATGGTTGCGCTGGAGCGCCCGGCGCACGATGTCCGTCGACGACCGTGGTCGTCGCTCGGTCGCCTCCCATGGGTCGTGCCTGTCCAGGTCCAGCCTGATGTGGCCCCGCGGCGAGGCGGGCCCGCTGAAGCCGATCTCCGCCCATGCTGTGGGGTGGGCGTAGTACGTCGCGATTACCTCGCCGGCCAGCTCCTGGAAAGCGGTAGCGGGGCACCTGCCAGCGAGCGGTTCCCGAACCGTTCTTCATCTGTTTCGCGGATGGTTCCACCGACGTCCTTGTATTTTCACGTGCCGGCTCGAACATTGGACCACCAGCGCGGTGTGCCGGTTCTTGCCACCCGGCTGGCCACCGATAGTCGGCGCCTCGCGCCGCCACGAGGAGAAAGCTGTGGCCGAGGGCCTACTCAACGCAGGACAGGTCGAGGCGCGCCGAGCGCTGGTACTCCACGATCGCTCCGTGGTGGTCGATCTCGTCAAGCTGACCCTGAACCACGGCCTCTTCGTGGTGCGGAGCGCGTGCAACCTGGCCGAGGCCGACGCGATCCTGGACGAGTGGCGGCCGCACATGGCCGTGATCGACATGGACCACGACGACAGCAGTGACCTGCTCCTGCAGCTGGGCGCCTCGAACACCATGAAGCGCAGTGACACCCCCGTCCTGGGGCTCACCCGCCGGGGAGACCTGCCGACCAAGCTGAAGGCGTTCGAGCTCGGGGTGGATGACATTCTGACAATGCCCTTCTCACCCGATGAGCTGCTCGCTCGCTCGATCGTGATCACCCGCCGCGCGTCTGGGATCCAGCGACCGATCGTTCCCACCATCAAGCTCGACGAGATGGAGATCGACATCCTCAACCGTGAGGTCCGAGCGGGCGACTCGGTCATCCACCTGAGCGGCATTGAGCAGAGCCTGCTGTACGTGCTCGCCAGCCGAGCTGGTCAAGTCGTCACCCGGGAGGAAATTCTCGACGGCGTCTGGGGCAACGATTTCGTGGCGGGGAGCAACGTCGTCGATCGCCACGTCCGCAGTTTGCGGATCAAGCTCCAGGACGACTACCGCCATCCGCGCTTCATCGCCACGGTCTCCGGCCACGGCTACCAGTTCATCCCCACCTTCTCGAATCAGGGTTGGGATCCCGGTCAGGTCGTAATCGATGGCGAGCATCGTTGAGCACGACGTATCACGGCCTCATGACGGAAGCGTCATGACTTCAGCGACGGCCTCCACGACGATGGACCTCGACCGAGCCGGCAATAGATGCCCCGATGCGATCAGGGGCGAAATGAGATATCGAAACTGGAAGGACCAACGATGCAATCTAAACGAGGTCACAGGTACCTGAGCGCCATCGCCATCGCCACCTTTGTCTTGGCGGGCGCCGCCATCCCCCTCAGCGTGAATGCAGACTCGCACGACAGCGGTGCAGCCCTGGAGGAAGCCGACGAACTCATAACCAGTGCGGCTGAGCAGAGAAGTGTCAGCAAGGAGGAGCTGATGGAGATGCTCACCGGTGCTGATGACCGGTTTGACGCCGAGCAGAACGTGTTCCTGCCCAGCACCCTGGCCGTCGACTTTACGGAGAGCAACCCGACCGTCACGTTGCCCGTGTATGAGGGCATCGGCCCCAGCGGCGAGCCAACGTTCTACCTCCTCACCGAGGCTGCCGACTATGAGGTAGCCCAGACGATGGGCCTCAACTTTGCGCCCAAGCTTGCATATGGTCGCGACACCGATGGCAGCCAGCAAGTGACGATCGAGAATGGGATGATCAAATTCAAGGGGGACGTCGACTTCAGCCCTGTGCGGTCAGTTGGAGCTGGGCCATTCCCCGATACGTTCCCGCCGGCTAAGGCGCAGCCCGGTTCCGTCGGCGATGCGGAGTACTCGCCATTGGTGATACTGCCCAGCGGCTCGGCCATGAACGCCATCATCGTCGCGAACGGGACCGGTGAGCACGACAACATGGTGAGCATCGACTACGACGCGGGAACCGTCGTCTTCAAGCTCCTGGACGGCTTCCAGGGCGGCGATCAGTATTTCTACCACATATCGACCGAATCGAACGACATCGCCGCGGCCACAATCGAGAGCGCCACGTACGCGCCACGGCTGGCCAACCTGCCGGCATTCGGCCAAAGTCTGCCGACGGACGAATCGGCCCTGTTAGGTTTCTCGCCGACAGGCAACGGAGAGACAGGATTTGATAACCCGGAACGCCAGGGCCTCAACTCGACCATCCTCGATGCGCTCGCGCCGATCAACACGTTCCCGCTGGATCCGGATAACGACAACCAGGAAGACAACAACTACAGCCCGATGTGGGATGCGCACATCAATGTGTGGACTCCGGCGGCCATCGAGGCCGGGGAGCGACGGCGGATAACGAGCTTTGAAGATCTGGAGCAGCTGGTTGCCGACGGCCTCGTCACCAACGCACCCGCCAATGCCGGAGACCCGAATGACTTCGTGGCCGGCCTGAAGCCCTCCAAGGCTATTATCAACTGCCCGGTGATCGCTCAGCCCAGCGAGGCGGCGATACCCGATGCGGCCATGAGCCCGCCGACGACGGGTGGGGAATCGCCGCTGACACTGTTCGGTCTCGGCACGCTGATGGCGGCTGCTGGCGCCACCCTCGTCATTCGTCGCGCGCGCGTTACCCCACGCGCCCGATCGTAACCACCCCGTGAGGCGCCGGCGCAAGCCGACGCCCTCATCTCATGCTGTGCGCGAGGTACAGGCCCGTGGGCGGATCGGCCACGCGGGAGGCCGGTCAGTGCTCGGGCGTGTCCGACACGCCATCCTCCAG
>JBBJNX010000284.1:0-3709 GCA_037721115.1 Candidatus Limnocylindria bacterium | reverse complement strand
AGCTTCGCGGTCTGGGCGCCGAATGCGCGGAGCGTTCGCATCGTGGGCGACTTCGACCGCTGGGACGGTCGCCTGATGCCGATGCGCTCGCTGGGAGCCACCGGCGTTTGGGAGCTCTTTGTGCCCGGCATCGGCCCCGGCGAGCTTTATAAGTTCGAGATCCTCGGCAGCGACGGCAAGCTTCGCCTCAAGGCCGATCCGCTCTCGTTCGCGATGCAGGTTCGCCCGGAGACGGCCTCGCGCGTCTGGGACCCATCGGTCTATCCATGGACCGACGACGTCTGGATGGCGGAGCGCGCAACACGAGATCCCTACAGATCGCCGATGGCCGCCTACGAGGTCCACCTAGGCTCGTGGATGCGCAACGACGATGGGTCATGGTTGGGATACCGCAAGGCGGCCGAGAAGCTGGTCGTCCATTGCAGCCGCTTCGGCTTCACGCACGTGGAGCTGCTGCCGGTGGCGGAGCACCCGTTCGACGGCTCGTGGGGCTACCAGGTCACCGGCTACTACGCGCCGACGGCGCGCTTCGGGAACCCGGATGACTTCTCCACGCTCGTGGACACGCTGCACAACGCCGGCATCGGGGTGATCGTGGACTGGGTGCCGGCCCACTTTCCGACCGATGACTTCGCCCTGCGCCGCTTCGACGGCACCGCGCTGTACGAGCACGCCGATCCGCAGCGCGGTGAGCATCCCGACTGGGGCACCCTCATCTTCGATTTCGGCCGGCCCGAGGTCCGCAATTTCCTGGTCGCCAACGCGCTCTTCTGGCTGGATCGCTATCACATTGATGGCCTGCGGGTGGATGCCGTGGCCTCGATGCTCTACCTGGATTACTCGCGCGAAGCTGGCGAATGGACGCCGAACATTCACGGCGGCCGCGAGAACCTGGAAGCCGTCACCTTTTTGCGGGAGATGAACGAGCGCGTCTACGGGCTCTTCCCCGGCGCCGTGACGATCGCCGAGGAGTCAACATCCTTCCCCGGCATCACTCGTCCGACGTATCTCGGCGGCATCGGCTTCGGTTTCAAATGGGACATGGGCTGGATGCACGACACGCTCGAGTACTTCAGCGAGGAGCCGATCCACCGGCGATTCCACCATGACAAGCTGACATTCCGCGGCCTCTACGTCGGCACCGAGCAGTTCGTCCTTCCTCTGAGCCACGACGAGGTGGTGCACGGCAAGGGCTCACTGCTGCGCAAGATGCCCGGCGACGACTGGCAACGCTTCGCCAACCTGCGCGCCCTCCTCGTCAACATGTGGGGGCAGCCGGGCAAGAAGCTTCTGTTCATGGGCGCGGAACTGGCACCCTGGACAGAATGGTCGCACGATCATCCTCTGCCATGGGAGCTCCAGAACGCGCCGATGCACGGCGGCGTCACCCGCTTCATGGAGGATCTCGGCCGCGTCTACCTGTCCTCACCTTCCCTGTGGGCGGCCGATCACGACGCCGATGGCTTCGCCTGGATCGATGCCTCCGACGTCGAATCATCGGTCTACGCCTGGATCCGACGCGGTGGCGACGACTTGGCCGTGGTCGTGCTCAATCTTACGCCGGTCGCCCGGCATGGCTACCGGCTGGGCCTACCGCTCGGCGGGCATTGGGTGGAGGCCCTGAACTCCGATTCAAATCACTACGGCGGGTCCAACCTCGGCAACCTTGGCGGCGTTGTTGCCTCCGATGAACCGTGGCATGGCCAGCCTGCGTCAGCGCTCCTCACCCTGCCGCCTCTGAGCGGCCTGATCCTGCGTCCCTCGGGGGAGTAGCGCCGCGAGCGGGCATCCCGTGGCCGTACCCGATCCGTGCTTCCCATGCACGTATCTACCAACATGGCCCCGTGAGTGGGCACCCCGTGCACCGATCCACCAAGTTGCCTTCCCGCACGGTCAAGATGTTCATACCGACGCACACGATGACCACGAACGCGCATCGCAGGTCCATCCCGTTGCCGCTTCATCGTAGATGCGTGCATCGGGTGCACACGGAGCTGCTGTCGCGCCTCTGGTGAACCGGGTCAGCGACGAAGGGCATCCACCACCGATCGGAGGTCGCCCAGCTCGCCGAGCTCCTCGATGGGAACGGGCAGGGCCAGCGACCAGTTCTGACGGGCCGGCGCGACGGTGCCTGGTATGTTCGGCCGCTCCTCCACACGCAGCGCATCCTCCAGCGTCGCCGCGACCAGCATCGGCGGCGCGGCGGCGACTCGCTCGTGCAGCGGCACGACCACATCCGCCAGCAACGCGTCGTTCCCGGTGCCCGCCGCGCGTGCCAGCCGCGATCGCAGAAGAGCGAGCGCATCCGGATCGGGATCCAGGCCGGCAGCCCGCTGGTCATCGAGATCCGCACCGCTCCAGATGCCGGCGACCGTCGGCAGGTCGTGGGTCGTCACCCCGGCGAAAGACTGTACGGGATAGCGTGCGGGTGACACGCGTTCGAACAGGGCAAGCCGCGTCGAGAGCAGGCGGCGGCGGCGCAGCTCATTGCGGACCCCTGACGACACGGTCCCGAGATCCTCGCCGATGACGACCGCGCCGGCGCGATGCGACTCGAGTGCCACGATCTCGAGCAGCTCATCGGTCTGGGATCGGACGTACGCCCCGCGCGAGGGGTCCAGGCCGGCGGGGACCCACCACAGTCTGAAGAGCCCGAGCACGTGGTCGATCCGAAGGCCGCCCGCGTGCCGCAGCTGGGCGTGAATCGTCTCGATGAACGGCCGATATGCCGCCTTCCGCAGCCGATGCGGAACGAACGGCGGCAGACCCCAGTCCTGGCCGACGGCGTTGAACCGATCGGGCGGCGCCCCGATGGAAACATCGAGCGCGAGCTGCGCCTGCCAGTCCCAGGCGTCGAAGCCACCAGGGTCGACCCCGACCGGCATGTCGGCGATGCGCATGAGCGAGGCCGATGCGTCCGCCAACTGCCGATCGAAGCACCACTGCACCCACGCGTGGAACGCGACGCGGTCGGCATGCTCGACGGCGGCACGCGCCACGGCTGGGCCGTCCGGGTCGCGAAATGGTTCCGGCCACGAATGCCAGCCCGCGCCGAGCCGTTCGGTCAGGACCGCGAAGGTGGACCAGCGTTCAAGCGCAACGCCACGCTCCGCGCGCCACGCGCCGAAGGCGGGGCGATCCCGGGTGGTGGTCCAGATATGCTCCAGCGCGCTCAGCTTCAGAGCCGCCACGCGGGATCGGTCGATCAGGCGCTGGCCGTTCAATGCCCTGCCCGCATTCGAGAGCTCGGCCAACTCGGACCCCACGCGTTCGGCTCCCTCAACCTCCTCGACGCGGATGTGCAGCGGGTTGCCGAAGCGTCGCGTGCTGGGGTAGTACGGGCTCGGTTCCGGCCGCGGGCCTGGGTTGGGCGCTCCCAGCGGCCCGACCGCCAGGAAGCCAGCACCGGACGCGGAGGACCATTCGCCGAGTTCGCGGAGATCAGTCAGGTCGCCAATTCCCCAACTGGCGCTCGAGCGCGTGGCCGCCAGCTGGATCGCCCAACCCCACGCCCTCAGGCCGACAGGGAGGTGACACCGGCCCGGACCGGTCACGATGAGCCCTTGGGTTCCATCGTCCCGCAGGAGGCGGTGGTAGCCATATGGCGCGTCGATCGGCATTCGATCCGCGCGACCCAGGCCTGAGCCGTCCTCGAGCACGAGCTCGCCGAGCGCGGGTAGGACGGCACCGCGCCGGACGATCATGACGG
>JBBJNX010000283.1:0-3729 GCA_037721115.1 Candidatus Limnocylindria bacterium | reverse complement strand
GGACTACGTCGAGTACTTCGGACCCGATTACGAGTTCGAGATCGTTCACATCACCGAGCTGGTGGCCGAGCTCATCCGGGACCGTCGGCTGACCCTGACGGAGCCGATCGAGCGCGTGGTGACGTACCACGATCCCTGCCGGCTCAACAAGCGCAAGGGCATCCACGCCTCACCGCGCGAGATCCTGCGCGCCATCCCGGGCCTCGAGTTTCGCGACGTCGACCATGTCACGCAATGGTCGTATTGCTCCGGCGGCGGCGGCGGACTGCCGATCGAGAAGCCGGAGATCACCGCCGAGATCAGCCGGCGGCGCGTCGCGCGCGCGAAAGAGCTCGAGGTCGACACGGTGGTGTCGGCCTGTGTGTGGTCGGAGCGTCCGCTCTCGACGGCCGGCGACGAGCAGGGCATCGACGTCCGAGACCTCATGGAGCTGGTCGCGGAGTCCGCCGGCCTCGATCCACGCGGCGTCCACGGCGCCGCCGGGCCGCAGCAGGAGGTGCCGGCATGATCACGTTCGTCGCCATCCGTGACGGCGTCGTCGATGAGCTGCGCGCCATCCTCGGCGACGAGGGCGTCCTGACCGGCAAGGCCGCGCGCTACAACCGGACCCGCGTCCCGGCGCCGTTCCCCGTCCACCGCTGGGCGGAGTACGTGCCGGACCTCGTCGTCCTGCCACGCACCGCCGAACAGGTTTCCGAGGTCGTGAAGCTCGCAAACCGGGAACGCATCCCGGTCGTGCCGCGCGCCGGCGGGACGGGCCTCAACGACGGAGCGCTTCCGTTGAAGCGCGGCATCGTGGTCGACATCAAGCGCATGAACGCCATCAAGGATGTTGATCTCGTTGACCGCACCGTCACGGTCGGTCCGGGCATCAACATGCTCAAGCTCAACGAGGAACTGCGCAAGCACAACGTGATGTTCCCTGATGACCCGGCGAGCTATCCGTGCTCGCTCATCGGCGGGCGCATCGGCACCAGTGGCTGGTCGCTCATCGGTGGCCGATACGGGCACACCCGCGACCTCGTCATCAGCTTCCAGATCGTGCTGCCGACCGGCGAGATCATCGAGGTCGGTGACGGTGGTGGTCGCAAGATACGCAAGTCATCCACCGGGTTCCAGCTCAAGCACCTGTTCATGGGCCACCAGGGCACGCTCGGGATCGTGACCGAGGCGACGCTCGAGCTCGTTCCCCGCCCCGAGATGGAGTTCGCAGCCTTCTTCCACTACCCCTCGTACGCCTCCGCGTGGGAGTCGACCGGAGCCCTGGCGAAGTCCGGCCTTGCCTCATTGGGAGGAGTCGTGCTGTTCGACGAGTACAAGCTGCGCTACCTGCGTCGCGACGACGAGGCCTACATCCCCCGCCCCGACCACGTTCGGGCCGTCGTCGCCACCGCGCTGTACGGCACGCGCGACGAGGTGGAGCCCGCGGCCCGCCGCATCATGCGCATCGGCCGCGAAACAGGCGGCACCTACCTCGGCGACGAGATCAGCTCCGGCGACTGGGCATCTCGGCACGACCGCTACGCAACGCCGCTCCACGGTCGGCTGGCCACCGGCGAGGTGGTCCCGATGAGCTGGCATTGCGAGGACGCGTCCATCAACTACAGCCAACTGCCCGCCGTGATGGAGAAGTGGCACGCGATCACCGCCAGATACGCCGAGAAGACAGGCATCCTCGACGACTGGGGCATGTTCGCGTACACGAACGGCGCGTACAAGCCGTGGGGCGACTATCTCACCGAGATCGATATCGGCATCTGGGAACAGAAGCTGTCGGACGACAACTGGCCCGATTGGGTCGCGTGCAAGCGCGAGATCGCGCAGGTGGCGCTCGACCACGGCGGCTCGATCACCGCGTGCCACGGTGCCACTCGCGAAGGCGATGCCGAGCTGGTGCCGGTCGAGATGGGCGGTGGATTCGACGTGATGATGAAGATCAAATCGGCGCTCGACCCGAACAACATCATGAATCCGGGCAAGTACGAGCTCGACCGGGCATACGGCATCGATGAGAAGGTGTTTCGATGATCGGCTTCCGTCTCTCGGTTCAGAAGCCTCCGGAGGCGCGGCGCATCACCGATGACGTCATCCAGCGTTTCGACCACATCTACGAGGTCGACCCGGCGAAGATGACGATCATCGAGCAGCAGGAGATGCCCGCCTGGGACACGATGCGAATCGTTGATTCGCGCTGGGAGCACCTCGCCTGGATGCACGACCACTGGGCGGACCACGTGCTCACCGCCGAAGAGCTTGGCGAGGGCGGACCGCACCCCGACGGCTGACCCAGGCGTGACCGCCCAACCGTGGGCGGGCGAAGCGTCCCGATTCACATGGTGTGACCACTGCATCCGCCGCTGGCCCGTTGGAGCGTCCGAATTCACGCCCCGCGTGAACCAGGACGGTACAAGGCCACTCCCGCGCGCGCAACGCACGCCCCATGTGAATTCGGACGGTTGACGCAGACGCCGCCCCGGCGCACCGCTGCAATTCCGACTGATTCTTCCGTGATTCGGCTTGACGAACGAAAACAGTAAGGCTAGCCTTACTTCCCGTCGAGCCAACTGCACGGGAGACTCTTTCGATGAACCACCTGCGTCGCCTGCTACCGGCCGCGACGGCCCTGATCCTCCTTCTCGCCGCCTGCGCAGCCGATCCCGTGGACCCCGCCATCTCAAATCCTGCCGGATCCCAGGCCGCCGAGGCAGGCACGGTGACCATCTACTCCGGGCGCAGCGAAGAGCTGGTCGGGCCGCTGCTCATCGACTTCACTGAGGCGACCGGCATCGAGGTCGAGGCCCGCTACGGAGACACGGCTGAGATGGCCAACCTGATCCTGACCGAGGGTGAGAATTCCCCGGCCGATGTCTTCTTCGCGCAGGACGCCGGCGCGCTGGGCGCGGTGGCGGAGAAGGCCCTGTTGGCTCCATTGCCGGAAGAGATCCTCGGCGCGGTCGACGAGCGATTCAAGTCGCCGACCGGCGAGTGGGTCGGCGTGAGCGGCCGCGCACGCGTCGTGGTCTACAACACCGACACGCTGTCGGAGACGGATCTTCCGGACTCGATCTTCGGATTCACCGATCCCGCGTGGTCAGGGCGCATCGGCTGGGCTCCGACGAACGGCTCGTTCCAGTCGTTCGTGACCGCCCTGCGCGAGATCGAGGGCGAGGACCGGGCCCGGGAGTGGTTGGAGGGCATCCAGGCAAACGAGCCGAGCGTCTACGAGGGCAATAATCCGGCGCTCGATGCGGTGATCGCCGGCGAGGTGGATGTCGCCTTCATCAACCACTACTACCTCATGCAGCGCCTCGTGGAGGACCCCGATGCTGCTGCGGCGAATTACTTCCTGACCGATGGAGATCCCGGGGCCCTGGTCAACGTTGCCGGTGCCGGCATCCTGAACACGGCGGAGAACGACGAGGCAGCCCGCGAGTTCGTCGAGTTCCTCCTGTCGGAGCAGGCACAGGAGTACTTCGCCACAGAGACGAAGGAGTACCCACTGATCGAGGGCGTCGAGCCTGATGCGGAGATGCCGCCGCTGGGTGAGATCGGGACGCCCGAGATCGACCTGTCCGACCTGTCCGATCTCGAGGGGACGCTGGAGCTGCTGCAGGAGGTCGGCATCCTCTAGGACGATGGAGACGTTCGCGCCGCCACCGGCGCTCGGTCGGTCCAGCACCTCGCGACCCGCCCCGCCAGCCTGGCTGGTGGGCGCGGGGCTGCTCGTCG
>JBBJNX010000282.1:0-3732 GCA_037721115.1 Candidatus Limnocylindria bacterium | reverse complement strand
TGCCGGTCGAGCTCCGGGCCAGACGTGGCCAGGCTCACCTACATCCGCTCCAACAGGTCGCGCTTCTTCGCCTCGTACTCCTCCGGGGTGATGAGCCCCTTGTCGCGCAGACCGGCCAGGCGCTCCAGGGTCGCTCCGAGATCATCGGCCGCATTCCGGGGTTCGCTTGCAGGCGGAGGCGCGGGCGGATTCGACTGCATCGACGATCCGTCCGCCACGGCGACCCGGTCGGATCCCGCACGCGGCGGCATCGGCTCGGCACGCTGCATCTGCGGGGCGCTCGCCTCTCGCTGATAACGGGGACGCGCCAGCTCGGGCTGCTCGAGCATCTGCTTCTGGTCGAACATCGCCTTCTTAAAGTCGACCGGATCGGCGATCATCGGAAAGTCGGCGAGATTTCTGCCACCGGCCTCCTCGGCCGCGGTCAGGATGTCGAGCGTCCCGAATCCGAAGATTCGCCCGAACACGCTCTGGTCCAGGCGTGCGTCGTTGATCTTCTCGAGGCTCGAGTCCGACACGCTCTTGTTGAGCACGCCCTCGGCGCGCATGACCCGTCGGGTGGTGATCAACCACTCCTGGTTTCGCCAATCCCACAGGACGAAGGCGATCCAGCCTGCTGCCCCGATGAGCGCCACGATCGAGGCGATCGTCAGGATCCCGTCGATCGTGGCGTTGCCGACCTCTGGCTGTCCGTTGAGGAAAATGACGAGACCCAGCGCCACGATGGCGGCCACAATCCACAGCCAGGTCCGCGCGATCACCGCGAACCAATGCTGTCGGCTCTCGTAGACGACCTCCTCGCCACGGCTCAGGAGGTTCCGCGCGTAACTCATCGGCTTTTTCTGCGCTCCGCTTCAGGCTCTCGGATGCGCCCGCGCGTAAACCTCGCGGACGCGCTCGCCGGTCAGGTGAGTGTAGAGCTGGGTGGTGCTGATGCTAGCATGGCCGAGGAGTGCCTGGACCACACGCAGGTCGGCGCCACCCTCGAGAAGATGCGTGGCGAAACTGTGGCGAAACGTGTGCGGCGTCACCCGCTCGCTCACACCAGCTGCCTCCGTCCAGCGCTTGACCAGTTGCCAGACCGATTCCCTGCTCATCCGCTTGCCCCGCTGACCGACGAACACGGCCGGGCTCGGCTGTCCGGTCGTCCAGAGTTCTCTTGGACCGATGCGGTACCGATGGAGTCGCTCGCGCGCCTCATCTCCCATCGGCACCCGACGCTCCTTGTTACCCTTGCCGATGACGCGCACCTGCTGGCCTTGCAGATCGACGCGGTCGGTATCGAGGCCGACGAGCTCGCTGACGCGCAGGCCACACGCGTACAGCAGTTCGAGAATGGCCCGATCGCGGACGCCGACCGGGGCGTCGTCGGGTGGCGCGTCGAGAATGCGCTCGACATCCTCGGGTGCGAGCACATCCGGCAGGTAGCTGCCTGGCCGTGGCGCGTCCACCAGCGAAGGAACGTCCCGTGTAGCAAGGCCTTCCCGCAACGCGAACCCGTAGAAGCTGCGAACCGCCGCGCTCTTGCGCGCCCGGGTGCTGCCCTTCGCTCCGGTCCGCTGGAGCCCAGTCACGAAGTCGACGAGTGGCTGCGGGTCGTCGCGCCACCGGGTGCCGGCGACTTGAGCGAACTGGGCGAGGTCGTGGCGATACGCCTTGATCGTCAACGGCGACAGTCCCCGCTCGACACGGAGCTCGACCAGGAATGAGTCGATCGCCGCCGTGAGGTATTCGTCAATCATGCGTCAGTCAGGTGTCAGAGTATATATGTATATACGCTGGCGATGACTGGCTCACTCCGCCGTCCGCAACAGCGCCCTGGCAGCAGCGTGCGCCTCATCACCGGCGCCCTCGCCTCCCAGCATTGCCGCGAGTTCGATCGTTCGTTCATCGGCGTCGAGGATCCGGGCGTACGTGGTCGTCCGTCCATCGAGCTCGTGCTTGCCGACCACGATGTGCGCATCCGCGTGCGCGGCGACCTGCGGCAGATGCGTGACGCAGAGCACCTGGTGATACCGGCTCAGCGCGCGAAGCCGCTCCCCCAGCGCCGATCCATTGCGGCCGCCGACGCCGGCGTCGATCTCGTCGAACACGAGCAGTGGCGTTTCGTCGGCCGCGGCCAGGACGACCTTGAGCGCCAGCGAGAGCCGGCTGGCCTCGCCGCCGGATGCGATGCGGGACAACGGCCGTGGTGGCTCGCCCGGATTCGGGGCAAAGGTGAAGGTGACCCGATCCGCGCCATTGGCCGCAGCTTCGAGCGGGTCGCGCTGAATCCCGAATGACCCGGTCGGGAGGCCCAATGGCGGCAGCTCGGCATTCACCGCAGTCGCCAGACGTGTGGCCGCGGACTCACGAGCGACGGTCAATGTGGCAGCAGCTTCGTCCAGTACCGCTCGGTGCCGAGCCTCCTCTACCCGCAACCGTACTCGCGCTCCCTCCTGGTTCTCGAGTGCCTCCAGCTCCGCGGCAGCGGATGAACCGAACGCAAGCACCGCATCGATCGAATCACCGTACTTGCGATTCAGGTCATACAGCACGGCCAAGCGCTCCTCGGCGGACGCGCGGCTGTTCGGATCGAGATCAACACCATCCGCGGCTGTGCTCACGTCGCGGGCCAGCTCGGACGCCTCCGCGGCCAGGGCCGAGGCGCGGTCCGCCAATGGTGCGAACCGCTCATCGTGCTGCGTGGCGGTCGCCAGGTCTCGCTCAACCGTATTCAGCGCGTCTCCGGCACCTCCGTCGTCGCGCAGGGCGGCCACGGCCGCGGCAGCGGAGCGCGCGATTGTCTCGGCGTGCTCGGCAGCACGCAATTGAGCCTCCAGCTCGGCGTCTTCACCGGGCCGGGGCGCGAGGCCTTCAATCTCATCGACCTGGTGACGCAGCAGCTCAACCCGTCGAGCCAGCTCGCGCGCATCGGTCACGAGGTTCGTGGCAGCAGCGACCGTCGACCGCCAGGCCCGGAATGCCACCTCGACGGCAGTGACCAATGTCGCATGGCCACCGAAGCCGTCGAGGAGCGCCAATTGGCGAGCGGGCTCGAGCAGATGCTGCTGATCATGCTGCCCGTGGATCTCACCCAGACGCGCACCGAGCCCGGCCAGTCCACCGACCGTGACGGCACGGTCGTTGACCCGAGCCACCGAGCGGCCGTCAGCCCCCACCTCGCGACGCACGATGATGCTGCCCACGCCAGCCTCCGCCACGTCGCGCATCGAGTCACCGTCCGGCAGGTCGGGGGCGTCAAAGATTGCCTCGACACGGGCGGCATCGGTCCCTGCGCGGACCTGATCGGTCGATGCGCGCGCGCCGAGCGCCAACGCGACCGCATCGACCACGAGTGACTTTCCTGCTCCGGTCTCGCCCGTCAGCACCGTGAAGCCATCGCTGAATGCCAGGCGCACCCACTCCACCACCGCCAGGTTCTCGACCGTCAGCTCGCGAAGTGCCATCAGTACGGCAGCAGGCCGGCCTTGGTGCGCAACAGATCGTAGAATGGTGTCGCGCCGGCCGGCTCCAGGATGCGCAGCGGATCCGGCAGGGCACGAACTTCCCCGGAGCCAGCTCGACATCCCACTGCCCATCGATGCTGACGATGGCCGGATCGGGGGCCTCCCGTAACGTCAGCTGCACGACGTGATCCTCGCCCGCGACCACGCTGTGCAGCGGAGAGAGGTACGCGGCCACCGGCGTGATGATCATGTTGCGCAGGCGCGGGTCCAGGATCGAGCCGCC
>JBBJNX010000281.1:0-3749 GCA_037721115.1 Candidatus Limnocylindria bacterium | reverse complement strand
TGACGTCGAATGGATTCGCATCCTCACGCTGGAGGGTGAGGGTCACTTCGGTCCCCGACTCGCCACGAATGCGGCCGATCTGATCCTCCATGGTGGTGCCGGCCACCGGTTCACCGTCGACCGCCACGACGAAATCGCCGGACTCGACGCCGGCCATCTCCGCCGGGGATTCGGCCAGCGGGGCGACGACCACCAGGCGACAGATCTCGCTCAGCTCCGTGCAGGCGGCGAGGTCCGCGGCGTCCTCAACGTTGCGAATGGCCATCTCGGCCCCGATGCCGCTGAACGTGCCGGACAGATCACCCAGGGCCCGTGAGTACTGCTCAGGCGGCATGTAACCCGAGTACGGGTCCTCGACGCCGTACTGGAACATGCCTCGGATGGCGCCCTCGGCCAGCTTGTCGCTGTCGAGATCGTCGACGTACTCGGCCTGGAGCCGATCGTACGCCTCGCAAAATGCGGCGAAGCCTCCATCGGGGGCGGCGCAGCCGGCGCCACCGCCACTGCCGCCCGCGAGGTATCCCCCGGCGAAGAGCAACGCGCCGACGACGGCCGCCAGCGCCAGAGCGATGAGCCAGGGGACGCTGCCGGCCCGCGAAGCCGGAGATGGATGGGCAGGGTCATTCATGGGAGACCGAAGTCTAGCAATGCTCCTTCATGGCAGTGGTAGAGCGCCGGTTATGATTCCGTTATGTCAGCGCGCAGCCGAGAGGTAGGAGCGCACGCTGATCCACGAGCCGAGCGCGCCGACTCCCAGGCCCACGGCGAGCAGGAGCACCGACAGCGTCGTCAGGAACTGCGTGCTCACAGCGGTCGGCATCTGGAAGATCGTCACCATCGCCGGCTGGATCGGATCCCAGACCACCGCCGCCAGCACGATGGTGACGATCGCGCCGGCCAGGCCGCACAGGATCCCCTCCAGAATGAACGGCCAGCGAATGAAGGAGTCCGACGCTCCGACCAGCCGCATGATCTCGATCTCGTTGGCCCGGCTGTAGACCGCGATCCGGATGGTATTGATGATCATGAACAGGACCGTCAGGCCGACGAGGCCGATGCCCCCCAGTCCCACCGTGCGGATGACGTTGATGATGCCGAGCAGCGCGTCGTATTCGGTCTGCTTGGTGAGCACGCGATCGACGTCGTCATGTGCGGTGAGCGCCGCGGCCACGTCGCCGGACGCGTCCGCATCGGCCAGGCTGATCTCCAGGCTCGCGAACAGGGTGATCTCGGAGTCCGGATCGCCGAGATCGAGCTCGCGGCCGACCTCGAGGTACGACTGCCGCAGCCGGTCCATGGCGACGGCCGGCGACACGTATTCGACCGATTCCACGCCCGGATAGGCTTCCACTTCCTCGATTAGCCGTTCTCGCGCGGCCTGCGACAGGCCGTCGTCCAGGCGAGCGGTCACCGCCACCTTGCCCTCGATGAACTCGAGCCCGGCGTTCAGCCCGGTGATGACGATGAAGAGCGCGGACAGCAGCACGAGCATGAGGATCACGGTCGCGGTCGCGGCCAGGCTCATCATGGCGTTGCGCCAGAACCCCTGCCAGGCGCGGACGATGCTGAAGCCGATGAAGCGAAGGAATGGCATCGGTCAGTACTCGCGCTCGTAGGCCGCCGCCGCCTCATCGCGCACCAGCAGGCCGCCCTCGAGCGCGAGAACGCGACGACGCATGGCGTTGACGATCTCCTGGTTGTGCGTGGCCATCAGCACCGTCGTGCCGAGCTCGTTGATCTGGATCAGGAGCTGGATGATCTCCCAGCTGGTGACCGGGTCCAGGTTCCCGGTCGGTTCATCGGCGATCAAAATGGCGGGGTCGTGAACCAGCGCGCGGGCGATGGCGGTGCGCTGCTGTTCGCCACCCGACAGCTGCGTCGGCAGGTGGTGCGCATGATCGTGAAGGCCGACTAGGTTGAGCAGTTGCGGGACTCGTTGGCGGACGACGGCGCGCGATGACCCGGTCACGTCGAGCGCGAAGGCGACGTTCTCCCAGACCGTCTTGTTCGGCAGGAGGCGGAAGTCCTGGAACACGATCCCGATGCGCCGCCGCAGACCCGGCACCTGGCCCCGGCGCATCCGAAGCAGGTCGTGGCCCGCGACGCGAACGTTGCCGGCCGTCGGCACGCCCTCGCGGATGAGGAGGCGGATGAACGTGCTCTTGCCCGCGCCCGACGGGCCCACCAGGAACACGAAGTCGCCGCGGGCGATCTGCACGTTGACATCGGCCAGCGCGACCTTGCCGTTGGGGTAGGTCATGCCGACATCGACCATGCGGATGACCGGTGCGTCGGCTGGCTCGGATCGGGTGCGTCGGCGCAAGAGGGATGTCATTGGTGCAGCACCGATGGTAACCAATGATGGTCTCTCCGTGGCGAGCGGCTTCCGTCCCGGGCGTCATCCGCCGGCGTGATCGTGCGTGCTAGCCTGCTCTGCCTGTGAGCCGTCTCGTGGACACCATGGCGCCGGCGCGGCTGGGCGTCGGCTTCCGGTGGCTGCTGGCGTCCTCGTGGATCAGCAACTTGGGCGACGGGATCGCGCTCGCCGCCGGCCCGCTGCTCGTCGCATCGCAGACCGAAGATCCGTTCCTGGTGGCGCTGGCGGCGCTGCTCCAATGGCTGCCGCAGCTGCTGTTCGGGCTGTACGCAGGAGCGCTGTCCGACCGCCTCGACCGGCGGCTGATCGTCGTCACCGTCGACGTGCTGCGCGCCGTCGTGCTGGTGGCCATCGCCACCTCGATCGTGACCGGGACGGTGTCGATCGCGGTGATCCTGGTCGCCCTGTTCCTGCTCGGGACTGCCGAGGTGTTCGCGGACAACTCGTCGCAGACCCTGCTGCCGATGCTGGTGCGCCGCCAGGACCTCGCCCTCGCCAACTCCCGGATCCAGGCCGGCCTCATCACCGTCAACCAGATGGCCGGACCGCCGGTCGGCGCGGCGCTGTTCGCGGCGGGCATGGCGTGGCCATTCCTCGGCCAGGCGATCATGGTCGCCACCGGCGCGCTCCTCGTGAGCCGCATCGCGATCCCGGCCCATGCTCGCGATGCGGAGCGGACGACGGCGATCCTCCAGGACATCGCCGAAGGGTTTCGATGGGTCCGCCATCACGCCGCGGTGCGCACGCTGGTGCTGACGATCTTCACCTTCAACATCACGTTCGGGGCGGCCTGGTCCGTGCTCGTGCTCTACGCCATCCAACGGCTCGGGCTGGGAGAGGTCGGCTTTGGCCTGCTCACGACCGTCTCGGCGCTGGGCGGCCTGCTGGGTACGCTGGCGTACGGGTGGATCACCCGCCGCGTGAGCCTCGGTAACATCATGCGCATCGGCCTGATCATCGAGACATTCACGCACCTGGGACTCGCGATCACGACTGTCCCCGCCGCGGCGATGGCGATTTTCTTCGTATTCGGCGCCCACGCGTTCGTGTGGGGCACGACGTCGGTCACCGTCCGCCAGCGGGCCGTCCCACGCGAGCTCCAGGGCAGGGTCGGCAGCGTGAACACCGTCGGCGTGTTCGGCGGCCTGGTCCTCGGCTCCGCCCTGGGCGGCCTCCTCGCCCAGCGGTTCGGGGTCACCGCGCCGTTCTGGTTCGCCTTTGCGGGCTCTGCCGTGTTCGTCGTCCTCATCTGGGGACAGCTGGCCCACATCGCGCATGACGACGATCCCGTGGATGAGTGATCTCCGCGCCGCCGCGGCTAGGCGGCAGACGGCGAGTCGCCCTCCCCCACCCGTGAACGCAGGTAGCCCTC
>JBBJNX010000280.1:0-3750 GCA_037721115.1 Candidatus Limnocylindria bacterium | reverse complement strand
CTTCGGGTGAGTCGGCGCCGTCCGTCAAGCCGCTCTACGCGGCATCCCAGGCGAGCGGCATGTTGTCGGTGAGCCGCGTTCGACTGATGCCGACGGCGATCAGCGCCAGTGCCGGGCCGGTGACCCGCTGGAGTTCGGCCAGGGTTGAGGCATCGGCGACACTGACATAGTCGATCCGAGCCTTCGGCTCACGCGACAGCACCTCGGTCATGCGCCAGCGCAACACCTCTGCCGATCGTTCCCCGGCGTCGTACGCGTCCCTGGCCGCGGTGAGCGCCTGATACAGGCAGGTCGCAGCGTGGCGCTCCTCGATGCCGAGATGGGCGTTTGCGCTCGACATGGCGAGTCCATCCTCGGCGCGGATGGTGGGACAGATGACGAGGTCGACGTTCAGGAACAGGTCGCGCAGCATGCGTCGCACGATGACGACCTGTTGCGCGTGCCGCTGGCCGAGGTAGAGCCGCGCGGGACCGACAAGGTGGATGAGCTTGAGCATCACCGTCGTCAGGCCATCGAGGTGGCCGGGTCGTGACGCGCCCTCGAGCTGCCGCGTGAGGCCCTCCACCGTGACGCGGGTCGTGTCGTCGGGCGGGTAGAGCGTGCCGACCTCCGGGACGAATGCGATGTCGGCGTTCGCGTGCTCGAGCAGTGCCAGGTCGCGCGCATGGTCACGCGGGCCGCCCGATCCTTCGTCGAGCGAGGTGAACGAGCCGGGGTTCGTGAAGCTCGAGACGACGACGCATCCGTTGTCGGCGTGGGCCCGATGCACGAGCGAGAGCTGCCCGTCGTGCAGCATGCCCATGGTCGGCACGAAGCCCACGCTGTCGCCGGCCACGCGCCGTTCGCGAATCGCGTCCCGCAGCTCGTCCGCCCGACGGACGACGATCACGAGCGCCGACGGCGTGGTCGGGTGGACGCTGGGGTGTCCGCCGCCGGCCGCGCGTGTCGATATCGGTCGCCGAACAGGTCCCAGAGCCGCTCCGCGACCTGCCGCTTCGGCAGCATCGGCCAATCCGTCAGCGCCCCCTCGGCGCCGAAGACGGTGACCTTGTTCTCGTCCGAGCCGATGGCGTCGAACGGTCCGCCGACGACGTTGCCGACGATCAGGTCGAGGCCCTTGTCGCGCAGTTTGGCCGCGGCGTTTGCCTCGAGGTCATGCGACTCGGCCGCGAAGCCGACGAGGAAGGGGCGCATGTCGTCGGGCATCTCGCCCACCTCGGCCACGATGTCGGGGTTCGGGACCAGCTCGATCTGGAGGTTCTCCCCGGAGCGTTTGATCTTGCGCTGGCTGGCGCGAGCGGGAGCGAAATCGGCGACCGCGGCGGCCATCACCAGGATGTCGGCATTCGGCGCCGTACGCAGGACGGCCTCGCGCATCGTCTGCGCAGTGGTGGCATCGACGACAGTGACGCCGCGCGGAGCGGTGACGCTCATGGCACCGGCGATGAGGGTCACGCTCGCCCCGCGGTCACGGGCCGCCTCGGCCAGGGCGGCGCCCATCTTGCCTGATGATCGGTTGCCGATGAACCGCACCGGATCGAGCGGCTCGCGGGTACCGCCGGCGCTGACGACGACGTGAAGGCCCTCGAGGTCGCCCGCGCGTGCAAACAGGCGCTCGACCGCCTCCACGATGGCCGGTGGCTCGGCCAGGCGACCGATCCCGGTCAGGCCAGAGGCCAGCTCGCCCACCTCCGGCTCGACGATCAGATACCCGAACTCGCGCAGGGTGGTCACGTTGCGCTGCGTCGCCGGATGGGTCCACATCCCCGCGTCCATGGCCGGAGCCACGATCACCGGGGCGCGGCTGGCGCAGGCGATGGCGGTCACCGCGTCAACGACCAGCCCGGCAGCGAGCTCGCCGAGCAGATTCGCCGTGGCCGGGGTCAGGACGATGGCATCGGCGGCCTCCGCCAGCTCGATATGCGCGATCTGCTGATCGGTGTCGAGCTCGAAGACGTCGTCCAGCACGGGCCGATGAGTGAGGCTCCCGAAGGTCAGCGGCCCGACGAAGCGCGTGGCTGCCCTGGTCATCGCCACGTCCACGACGGCCCCGTGATCCTGGAGCAGTCGCACCAGGGTCACGGCCTTGTAGGCGGCGATGCTGCCCGATACGCCCACCACGATTCGGCGCCCCGCGAGCGGCCGAAGTCCCTCATTCAACGTTCGATGCCCGACGCCGCAGAGGCTTCGCGACTGCGGACGGCCTGCCAGGCGTAGCGGATGCCTCGCAGCGTCAGATCTGGCTCGACGGCGTCGATGCCCGGCACATCACGCAGCCACGGCTGATGGGTGTAGCCGCCGGTCGCGATGACGGTCACCCGCGCTCCGGAGGGGGAGCGCTCGACCAGCTCCCCGCGCAGCGCGGTGAGGAGGCCGCTCACCAGCCCGATATACCCGAGCACAGTGCCCGACTGCATGGCGTGCACCGTGTTAGTCCCGATCGCCGACGGCGGCCGGCGCAGCTCGATGCGGGGCAGCTTGCTGGCGCGGCCGACCAGCGCCTCGAGGCTGAGTCCCATGCCCGGCGCGATCGCCCCGCCGATATACGCGCCGTCGGCGTCGACGAGATCGAAGTTCGTACTCGTCCCGAGGTCGACCACGATGGCCGGCCCACCGAATTCGACGCGGGCGGCCAGTGCATTGGCGAGCCGGTCGGCCCCCGCCTCGGCCGGTCGATCGATGCGGATCGTGAGCGTGCCTTCGAGCGAGACCGCGTCGACGATGGTCGGCTCCACGCCGATGCGCTCGATCACGAGACGCTCCCAGGTCTCGGTCAGTGGCGGCACAACGCTGGCGAGCGCCACCGCGTCGAGCTCGTTCAGCTGGTGGGCGTCGAGCGCAAGGAGGCCGGTCAGCGTGGCAGCGACCTCGTCGGGCGTCGCGTTCGCCCGCGTGATGGTGCGCCACGAGCGCACCAATCTGTCGTCCTCGAAGAGGCCCATCGTGACGTTCGTGTTGCCGATGTCGGCGGCCAGCAGCTTCACGCGCGGTATCGTAGCAGCCGGCCCTCCCGAGCCGCCCTCGGCGCGGCCCGGTGCTAGAGTTGCCGACGATCCGCACGAAAGAGTCGATGTCCGAGCCGCGCGCCAAGCTCTACATCAACACCGGGGTCGTCACCGCGAAGAGCGACATCTACAACATCCTGCGGCCGCTGCTCAAGCAGACGGTCAGCTACACGTACCACCGCGGCGCCCGGGTTGAATCGAGGGGGACCGGCTGGATCGAGCGCATCGTGGTCGATCATCCGGAGATCGCGTCGTACTTCACGCCGCTCGCCATCTGCCTCAACCTCGACTCATTCGACTACCTCCAGTTCGACACGTCCGGCGATGGCCTCCTCGTCTACACCCTCGTGGTGGGCAACGAGCGTGTCGTCCTTGAGTTCGGGGCGAACGGTGCCCAGGGGCTCGCCGAACTGACGGAGCCCGATGCGCCGATGAGCAGCGGTCGCCCGCTGCCGCGCAATGCCGAGGAGCTGGCGCGCGATCTCCGCTTCATCCAGATGGAGCTCCTCATGTCAGCCGACACGGATTCGCGCGATGGCGATCGCGCCGACGAGGACGAGGACGGCGGGTGACTGCGCCGCACCAGCGGACCGTCCAGCCCGGCGGCCTGCGCGTGGTCACGCAGGCGATGCCCGGCGCGCGATCGGCGAGCGTCGTGTTGCTCGTGCCGGTCGGGTCGCGGCACGAGGACGATGCCCATGCCGGCCTGAGTCACCTTCTCGAGCACCTGGTGTTCAAGGGCACG
>JBBJNX010000011.1:0-13850 GCA_037721115.1 Candidatus Limnocylindria bacterium | reverse complement strand
CTCCGATCCTCGGGCGCTTCCGAATCTGCCGATATCCGCCAGATACCAACTGCCTCCTCGGCGAGGAAGACATGCCCGGCGGCATCATCAGCGACGCATCCCTCGACCCGGGACTCGAACGTCACCTCTCGTACGAACTCCCCCTCAACGCCTCCATCATCCGACCCGACGAGGCGCCACTGCTGAACGAGTCCATTGCCACGCGTCACAAATGCGTCGATTGCATCGTGGGCTGCGCGATGAAGGCAGACGCCCGCTCCTCGGATCCCCGTGTTGATCGAGCCGCCGCGAAGCGGTGCCAGCGTACGAGTCCGCGGGTCGAGCTCGAACACCTCGAGCGTCCGCTTATCCACCGTGCTCGCCACCACAAGGATCCGGTCGCGTCCACCGATCGAGACATCTGCCAGGAGATCGACGTTGTTCATGGCAGCACCACCGGTCGCCTGGAGTTGGGCTCCCGAAAGGTCATACACCAGCAGTCCATCGGTGCCCTTCTTATTGGTACCGATGATCACGGATCTAGTGGGATCTTCCGAGTCCACCCAGATCGCGGGATCGTCAGCCGCGTCACGACCATCGGGAACCGGTTCGGTCTCCACGGTCCACTGGATCGTCACCGGGCTATCAGGTTCCTGCGACGGCCTCGCGACAACCGATCCATCGCTCGGCGTCGGGTTGGGTGGTCCCGCGCACGCAACGAGCAGGAGAACCAGGATGATCGTGATTGTCGCGGATCGCATGGGCGATGGGTGGTGCAGGGAGCCTGCCGTGGATGATCCAGGGTCGGTTCCCGGAACCGATGTTCTGGCCTGCGAGCTGTAGGAATCCAGTATCACGCCTGTCCGGGAATTGGAGCCGAGAGCGAGACTCGAACTCGCGACCTGAGCTTTACGAAAGCCCTGCTCTACCAACTGAGCTATCTCGGCCTGCTTCGAAGCGCCTGACCCACCGGGCCCGGCCCTGATCTCGGTGGAGTTTAGCCTATCGACCTTCCGGTGGCGTGCTGGGCGGTCCGGGCGCCGAGGCGATGCAGACGTGTCGGTTTCGCCGACCGGGTCACCACAGTGCGGACCGCCCCCGCTGCCGCCCCATGGGTTTATCCTCTCGCACTACGCGTGCCCAAGGACGCGATCGCGTCCATCAGTGCGGGTTGTGACAACTGCCGCCAATGCGGGCATCAAGGGGATGGAGACCGGATCCACACGTCACGGACGAGCGTGAATCGGTGCTTGCGACCACAGGTCCTCCCGCTATTGCCCACCCTCACGGCAACTGACCGAACGCTGCGACTGGGGACACGCAGGCCTACTCGGGAGGCATCCAACCGTGAATAAGCTCGTCGTGGAATCGAGGCGGAGCGTCCGGGTCCGGCACGGGCCTTGGGACGGGAGCCATCGGCGCGCGGCCGCGAATCGCATCGGCGTAATAGGCGCAGATGTCGGTCAACGGGCATAGCCCACAGATGGGACGTGGGGCGCGGCACGTATCACGTCCATGCCGGATGAGCTCGACGTGAAACGAATACATCTCGTCGGGCTCGAGAACCTCTTCGAGCAGATCGTGCGCACGTGCAAGAGGCGTTCGGACGGGAAGCATGGCCAGCCGCGAGGCAACCCGGTGGACATGGGTGTCGACCGGCAGCTGGGGCCGACCGAAATTAAAGAGGAGAACGATCGCCGCCGTCTTGCGACCGATCCCGGGCAGCGATATGAGCCAATCGCGGGCCTCGAGAAGTGGCAGCGTGCGAAGGAAGGAGAGATCCCAGGTCCCGCCGGTTGCGGCGTGAACCTCTGCACGCACGTGCTGGATGCGCTTGGACTTCGTGGGAGCCAGACCGCCGGCGCGGATCACATCCTCCAGCTCGTCGGTCGGGGCGGCGAGCACCTCGTCCCAGTCCGCGTAGCGCTCGCGCAGCGCGGTGAAGGCGCGGAACGAATTCGTGTCGGCCGTGTTCTGCGAAAGGATGGTGAGCACCAGTTCACTCACCGCATCCACGCGTGGGCCCGCCCAGGTCGGATGCTCGTACCGTTCGCCGAGTCGGTCGAGCACGACATCCGCCAGCCGTCGCCGCCTGCGTCGATCAGCCGCACGCTTCTGAGGGCTGGGACCGCGCGCCATGGACCGATGTCGCGCCTAGCGGCGCGAGAGCTCCAGGCCGATGCCGATGCTGCGGGCCACGCGGCCCGTCGCTGCCCTGAGCAGTCGTTCGGTCTCCGCCATCGCGTCAGCCAGCGACATTGGACCGTCGACGATGGGCTGCACGACGGTCAGCGCCATCACCGCGTCGAGCGCCTCGGCGCCGGGACCGAGTCCTCCGCACAGCAGGATGACCGGCGTCCTGCGCGGCCGGGCAAGAGTCGCGACGCCCATCGCGGCCTTTCCCTGGAGCGTCTGTTCGTCGGCCTGACCCTCGCCGGTGATCACGAGGTCGGCAGACTCGAGTGCCTCCGCCAGGCCGACCAGCTCGGCGACAACCTCCACGCCGGGGCGCACCGTGGGCGACAGGAAGCCGAGCAGACCGGCCGTCGTCCCGCCCGCAGCACCGGCCCCGGGGATGTCGGCGACGAGCCGCCCGGTGGCCGACTCGATGGCACGCCCCCACCGCACGAGCGTAGCGTCGAGCTCCTCGACCGTCGCGTGATCGGCGCCCTTCTGCGGTCCGTACGTCGCGGCCGCCCCGCGCGGCCCGCAGAGCGGATTGGTCACGTCGGATGCCAGGGTGAGAGCAACGTTCGAAATCCGCGGATCCAGGCCGATGGCATCCACGCGTTCGAGGCGAGCCAGCGCGCCGCCGCCGTCGGGAAGGTCGGCCCCGTCGCGGTCCAGCAACCGGATACCGAGGGCGCGCAGCAGCCCGCTGCCGCCATCGGTGGTGGCGGACCCGCCCAGGCCGAGGGTGATGCGCTCAACGCCCGCGTCCAGCGCGGCCCGCAGGACGTCGCCGGTCCCGCGCGTCGAGGCCACCAGCGCATTCGCGGGCGTCCGCTCCGCAGGCGCGAGACGGGCGAGGCCCGAAGCGGCGGCCACCTCGACGAACGCACCGCGCCCCTCGTCCATGAGCAGCCAGTCCGCGCTGATCGGGCGACCCAACGCATCGGTCGTCTCGACCGACCGACGCTCGGCCGCATCGCCGAGCGCATCCGCCACCGCAGCCAGTGTGCCCTCGCCGCCATCGGCCATCGGTCGCCGCAGGATCTCATCGTCCGGACGGACCCGCGTCCAGCCGGCCGCAATCGCGGCTGCAACTCCGACCGAGTCCAGGGCGCCGCCGAAGGAGTCCGGCGCGACGACGACGCGAAGGCTGCGGCTCATCGGCCCTTCAGCGTCTTTCTGCGCGCCAGGTAGGCCGGGATCGAGACGATCGGCGGACGGATCTCATCGCCGATCTCACGCACCTCGAGATTGAACTGGTCCTTGCTGGTGTTGATCAGCTTCATGCCGCGGCCAACCTCGGTCAGCAACTCGATGCGATGCCGCTCCTCGAGCTTGCGGATGGCGCCCTGGAGGATGACGTACGACATCTGCGACAGGTTGGGCAGCGGCTGGTTGCGGTGGATGCGCCGCTCGAGATCGACCTGCCCGATGGCCGGCAGCCCGCCTGCCTCGAGGATGTCGATCAGCAGCCCGATCTCGACCGCGTAGCCGGTGAAGAACGGCATGCGCTCCAGCAGCGCGCGCCGACCTGCGTACTCGCCGGAGAGCGGCTGGATGATGCCCGACAGCTCGGGGAAGAAGAGGTTGATCAGGGGTCGCGCCATGAGCTCGGTGACCCGCCCGCCGCCCTCCGCGTGCAGCGTATTGCCCGATCGAATCGGTCGCTGGTAGAAACCCTTGACGTATTGGATCTTAGGCTCGCGCAGGAGCGGACCGAGCAGGCCGTACACGAAGCGCGGCTGGATGTTGCTGATGTCGGTGTCGATCCAGGCCACGATGTCCCCGTCGAGGACGTGGAGGCTCTTCCAGAGCGCCTCGCCCTTGCCGCGGTGCGATCCCGTCTCCGGCAGAATCTCGGGATGCCTGAAGACCGGCACGCCGAGGTCGGTGGCGATCTCGACCGTGCGGTCCTCGCTGTCCGAGTCCACGACCACGATCTGATCGATGAGCGGCACGCGATCCATCAGCGCGCTCTTGACGCGCTTGATGACGGTGCCGATCGTCTTCTCCTCGTTGAGCGCGGGCAGTCCGACGCTGATGGTGAGGTTGTGGCGCTCCTTGAGTGCCACGAGCTTCCGGATATCGGCGAATTCGTGGGCGTGGAAGGTGTTCTCGGCAAACCACCTGTCCACGACGATCGGCAGGGAACGACTGCGCTCGACGAACGCATCGGCGTGGGCAAGCGTGCCCTCGCTGGCGCGCAGCTCCTCGAAGGTCGCCAGGCCGAGTGACTGCTTCGTCTTGACCACGATGACGGTCGGCTTGGCCTTGCTCGCGACCGACTCCGCGAGTGTGCCGAACAGGTACCGCCCGTCCGGGCTCGCGTTCGTCGGGTGAGCCGATGCCCCCATGACCACCAGCTGGTGGTTAGCGGCCTCCCTGATGATCGCCTGCCGGACCGATGACGCCTCACGGATGATCCCCGAGGCACGCCTCGTGCCGGCGTGCTCGCGGACGAAGGCATCCACGGCCGCCTGCTCGCGCTCGATGGCCCGGTCACCGACTCCCTTCGGAACGACGTGCAGCACCACGATCTTCGCGCCGAAACGTTTGGCCAGATCGCGACTGATGCGCATCGCCAGCTCTGCATGAGGCCCGCCGCGCACCGGGACGAGGATCGACTCCACGTGGTCGAGGCCGCGCTGCTTGACCACGGCGATGTCGCAGGGCGACTCACGGACCACGTCGTCGATGGTCGGGCTGAAGACGGGCCGCGGTCGGGCGAGCCCGCCGGCCAATGCCTGCTCCGTGTCCTCCGCGTCGGCACGCGCATTCTGCGCCGCGGTCGGAGGCCCACCCCAACCGAAGATGACTAGGTTCGAGCCCTCCTCGCCGACCGCCTCGATGATGCCGTCCGCGGCGTGCCGGCCGATGCGGACCATGGTTCGGAGCTCGACGCCCTCCTCGTCGCCCACGTCGAGCACGCGCTGGAGCAGACGACGCGAGGTCCGCGCCTGCGTGGCACCTTCGCTGAGCGAGACGGCCTCTGGAACCTCCACGATGCCGAGCACGGTGATCTCGGTCGGACGCCCGTTCGCGACGCCGGCACCGATGCGCACGAGATCGCGCGCCGTCCGCGGGTTGGCGAGCGGCAGCAGGATTCGGTACGGCGTCCTGCGCCGAGCGGCCGCCATTAGGTCGGCTCACCTTCGGCGCGCATCTCGGCCCAGCGGGTCACCAGGTACGGCTTGAGCTCCTCGAATTGACGAGCCTGATCCTCGATCACGCGCTCCGCCTGGTCGGTCGTCATCTCTAGGGTGTCGCTGATGAAGCCCGCCGTGCGACCGAAATAGAGCGGGGTGAGTGCGGCTAGCAGCCGCTCGCGATCAGCTCCGGGCCGGTGGAAGGCGACGAGCGTGTCGTACAGGCATCGGACCCACAGGTCGGCGCTGAAATGGAAGGCGGATGAGTCACCATCCACGGCGAGGCCCATGACGCGCTCGAGTTGCTCGGCGCTCAGCATCTGCGTCCACGCATCACCCTGCGCAAGGCGCGCCTGTTCGAAATTGTCGATCAGCTTGGCGTGGTTGACCTTGATCTCCTCCGGCGCCACCACGCGCTCGAATCCGTACTCGGGAATCGGATGCGAGCCGCGAACGCGGAGCCATCGGTCCTCGTAGCGGCCGGCGAGCTTGAACAGGGTGCCGACGACCTGGCGAAACATCGGTCCAAGGTCGCTGGCTGGGTCCTTGGCATCATGGATCTTGGCGCCCAGCCTGGCCTGGCAGACGGCGAAGCCCTCGTTGATGGCCGAGTGAGTCATCCAGATGTCGATCCCGAAGCGCGCGGTCAGCTCGTCGAACGTGTCGAGCTCCAGGTATCGATTGACGAGATCGCCCGACACCCCGAAGTCACCGCCGATCGGCTGGCGGATGCGCGTGCCGTACAGCGCCCGCGTGAGGGGATAGCTGATGTTGTTGGTGATGGTGCCGTCGTACTTGTAGCGCGCGTACATCGGCGCAACGAAGTCGTAGCCGCCCTTGAGGATCGGTCCGGCCAGCAGCTCTACCCATTCCGGCACGATCGAGCGCAGGTCGGAGTCGACCATGACCATCGCCTTGACCTTGAGCTCCCGAGCAACCTCGAACAGGGCACGCACTGCGGTGCCCTTCCCGCTCGTGCCCTGGTACGTGAAGCTGATCCGCTGAAGCTTGTGCTTCGGGCTGACCAGAATCACCTTCTCGAGGTAATCCGGGCTCTCGGTGCTGACCGCCACACGTGGCGTATCGTCGGATGAGTTGCCGTCGGCGTTGACGAGGATCGGCTTGAGATCCGGAAAGTATTGGACCATGCCGGCGGTGGTGGCACGAACGACGTAGCCGATCGTCTCGGCGTTGCCGAAGGACGGAATCCCGACCATGAGGTCGGCTGAACCGATCCGCCGCACCTCGGCAAGCCCTTCGGCGTCGAGCGCGGATGACGGCACGGCGGCCGCGTTGGCTGTCAGGACGGAGCCTCCTCGATCGTGCGTCGGCTGGCGACTGCTCGGGGGCTACGATGGTAGCACGCAGCGCCGATGGACCCCGCCTTTGCGCCCCAGCGCAAGCAACTGCCAAGAACGACCGAATCTCGCCCGATCCGCGTGGTTCAGCCTCGTTTCTTGTACCGGCGCGCAAACGAGATCTGTTTCGTCCTGAACGTCGCAGGTAGTTGCGTTGGGGCGCAAACCTTTGCTTTCACCGTCGCGTCCCACATTCGCAGGCTGACGGGGACGGCAAGACTCAGTCGCGGACCCGGCGCACGCGGTCACCGCGCCCGCCGAGCATGCGACCCATGAAGCTACGGGGCGCCTCGGCACGGAGCGAGAGCTTCAGCCAATCCTCCGTGCGCTCTCCGGGCCGGTAACGCGAATTCATGTGCTTGGCCAGGTAATGGGTGAACCCGTTCGCCCGCCAACCGACCATCCATCCGGCCAGGGGCTGCTTGACCACCGGGCTCAGCCGGACGCGGACTCCTTCGTCGATGACCGATTCAAGCAGTCGACGGCGCTCCTGGAACGGGACCTCGTGGAGCAGCTCTCCGTCCAGCTCGACGAGATCCACAGCCACAAACGCACGACGGCGCTCGGTTTCGAGCGGATCGGGAATCTCCTCGGCCAGTCCCTCGGTGACCAGCGTCTCGGCCCACGCGCGGGCCGGGCTGCCGTCGCCGACGAAGGGCTGCGCAGTCCAGATGCCGTCCACGACCGCTTCATCGGCCAGAATGGAAGCGGCGAGAATCTCGGGGGCACCGGCCATATCTGGCGCCACCGCCACTGGCTCGCCGAGCTCGTCGTTGAGGATGACGTTACCGTCGACGGCACGAGCCAGGACGCGGGTCCCGGGCCAGAGCGGCTCGAACAGCCACTCGACGCTGAGCACCTCGGCATTCGCCTCGGTCGGCAGTTGGGGAAGGACCGGCTCATGCATCGCGCGAAGCGTACCGCCATGCCGGCCCCGAAGTCATCCCCCGCGCGTCTTGATGGCACCGACTTGGACCGAGGCCCTTGCGTCCCGCCCATATTCACGCACCATCTACACGGGGCGGCTCTGGCGCGCGGACTTGCGCCTGGCACCTCCGTATTCACATGGCGCGTGCACGAGGCGGCTCTGACGCGCTGATTCGCAGGGAACGCCTCGATATTCACACGTGGTGTGCAGAATGTGGCCATTGTGTCGCCGAGTGCACGCTCCGTGTGAATTCGGTGCGGCGCGGCTCGCCACACTCGTCAGGCGCAGGCTGGGTATGAATTCGGCGGGTGCCGCTCGCCACACTCGTCAGGCGCAGGCTGGGTATGAATTCGGCGGGTGCCGACGAGCGTCAGCTGCGGTCGTAGAGGCCGAGCTGGCCTTCTTCGACCGAGGCGCCCACCTCGGAACGGATCGCTTCCCAAGCGTCGAGGTCCCACTCGCCGACAAAAGTGATGGCAGTCCCTTCCTTGCCCGCACGCCCCGTGCGACCGATCCGGTGAACGTACGTGTCGGCATCCTCCGGGATGTCGTACGAGACGACGTACGGAAGGTCGGTGATATCCAGGCCACGGCTGGCGACGTTGGTCGCGATCAGGAACTGGATTTTGCCGGCCTTGAACGCAGCGAGGGTACGGTCGCGCTCGCGCTGCGAGAGTCCGCCGTGCAGGCCCGCGACATTCTTCCCTCGACGCTGGAGCGTGGCGGCCAACCGGTCGACCCCGATCTGGGTGTGGCGAAAGATGAGGAGCCGATCGAACCCGAACTGATCGGTCAGCTCGAGGAGGGCGGCGACCTTGTCTTGCTCGGCAACGAAGTAGACGACCTGGCGAACCGTCTCGACCGTCTTGAGGTCCGGACGCACGGTGACGTGGGCCGGGTCGCGCTTCATGAATCGGTCGCAGATGCGCAGGATGGCGTACGGCATCGTGGCGCTGAAGAGTGCCGTCTGGCGCTGGCGCGGGCTGCGCGCCAGGATCGTCTCGACGTCGACGATGAATCCCATGTCGAGCATCCGATCCGCCTCGTCCAGGATGACGGTATGCACGCGGTCCAGCCGCAGCTCGCCGCGGCGGATGAGATCGAGCACGCGGCCCGGCGTCCCGACCACGACCTGCGCGCCACGCTTGAGGCCTTCGATCTGCCTGTCCATTGATGATCCGCCGTAGATGGCCACGGTGCGCACGTTGCGGAACGTTCCGATCCGGGCTATCTCGTCGGTGACCTGCACGCACAGCTCGCGGGTCGGCGTCAGGACCAACGCCTGGACGTGCGCACTCGACGGGTCGATCTTCTCGATGATGGGGATACCGAAGGCGGCGGTCTTGCCGGTGCCGGTCTGCGCCTGGCCGATGAGATCCTCGCCACGCCGAAGCGGAGGAATGGCCCGCGCCTGGACCTCGGTGGGGATGACGAATCCCATCTTCTCGATGGCCCGCGCGATGGTGGCCGGGACCTCGATCTCGCCGAAGCGATACGCGGCGGCGGCAGCGAAAATCGCCCGCTCGAATTCAGATGGTTCCGTCGACTCGCCGCCGCTCTCGAGCACCACCGGGTCGGTGGGCGAGGAGGGAGTGGTCGTACTCGAGCGAAGACGGGATCGCGCGCGAGGGCTATCGATATCGGCCAAACAGAACTCCACGGTGATGCGAGGTCGCGGGGCCGACTGGCACGGACACTCCGACAGACTCAACCGCCGCGGCAAGCGACCGTGCCGCGCCGATCAATCGCGCGAGGTGACGGACCCCGGATCTGATGCTAGCACCGGTCTCGGATCTCATCTCACTTCCCCGAGGCGGCAAGCCTGTCGGCAGGCAGCGCGCCCGTGCCATCCGTAGTGGGATCTGCGTAACCACGCGGATGTGCCTCGCGCCAGGCCCATGCGTCACTCAGCATCTTCTCGAGCGTCGAGTGCTTTGGCTGCCAGCCGAGCTCCCGACGCGCCCGGCGCGAGGAGGCGACGAGCACCGGTGGGTCTCCCATGCGGCGCTTCACGGAGCGGGCCGGAACCGCCCGGCCGGTCACACGGCGGGCAGCTTCGACTACCTCGCGCACGCTGAAGCCCGCCGCCGAGCCAAGGTTGTAGATCTCGAAGGACGGGTCTCCCTCACCGGTTGCCTCAAGCGCAAGGAGATGCGCGTTGCCGATGTCCCGCACGTGCAGGAAATCGCGGATGCAGGTGCCGTCCGGGGTCGGATAGTCCTGACCATAAATCTGGACATGGCTCGCCTCGCCGGCGGCGACGCGCAGCACGAGCGGCATCAGGTGCGTCTCCGGGTCGTGAACCTCGCCGTTGCGCTCGGTTGCGCCGGCCACGTTGAAGTAGCGCAGGCTGATGGCACGAAAGCCATGCGCCGCGCAGAACCAGCGCATGGCACCCTCGAATGCGAGCTTCGTTTCGCCGTAGGGGTTGATCGGCTGCGTGCGGTCGGCCTCGGCGATCGGGACGCGGCGCGGCTCGCCGTAGACCGCGGCCGTCGAGCTGAAGACGAGACGGGTCACGCCGGCGCGCTTCATCGCATCGAGGAGCGACACGCCGCCTCCGACGTTGGTGTGGTAGTAGATCCCCGGATTCACCATCGACTCACCGACCAGCGAGCGGGCGGCACAGTGGAGGACCGCGTCCACGCCATCGGCGAGAAGCCGTTCCATGCGCCCACCATCCTGGATATCTCCGACCTCCAGGCTGGCGCCATCCGGCACCGCGGCCGCATGGCCGCTGGAGAGGTTGTCGTAGACGATCACCTCGTGCCCGGCCTCGAGGAAGCGCTCCACGCTGGTCGAGCCCACGTAGCCGGCGCCGCCCACGACGAACAGCTTCAATCCATGCTCCTTCGTTTCGCTCAGAGCGCCAGGCCGGCGAGCTGCGCCGATTCGGGTGCGGTGCGAGCCAGGCCCGGTGTCAGGTGCGCCGAGACGCGCGTGGCGCCGGCATCCGCGGCGGCCACGAGCTGTTCGGCGTTTCGGAACCGGCCGCACGCCTTGATACCGATGCGTGGTCCGACGCTGTCACGTAACAGACGAGTGCGGGCGACGGTGCGATCAGCGGTCGTGGTGCCGGCACTCGTGACGAGGTGGTCGGCCCCGGCTCGCTCGGCCAGGCGGCAGGCACGCCGCACGAGCTCCTCGGTCATCGGTTCGGGCTCGATGATGACGCCGACCGATGCGAGGGCGGAGTGCGCCATGTCGATCACCGCCAGCATGTCGTTGAAGACGGCCTCGTCGTCCCCCGACGCGAGCGCGCCGCCATTGAGGACGAAATCGATCTGGGTCGCCCCCAGCTCCAGCGCCTTCGAGGCCTCGAATGCCTTGACGCTCAGGATCTGGACGCCGTGCGGGTAGCCGACCACGGTGCCGAGCACCAGGCGCGAACGGCCGAGCAGACGCTTCGCGGCTTTCACCAGCCACGGGTTGACGGTCAGCGCGGCGAGGTCGTGGTCGACGGCGAGAGCCACGGCGGCATCGAGATGGGCGAGCGACGCATTGGGGTGCGTCAGCCGGTGCTCGAGCCGGACGGCCCGACGCACGCTGGTGGTCATCGGTGCACGGTCCCTCCGCTCGTTGAGCAACGTTCGATGAGGCGTCCCAGACGTGGATCTGGACGGCCGATTGTAGCAGCGTCGACTCCGATGTCAGCCACTCAGATCCGATCCGGTGCGTGCAAGCTCCAGAAGAATCTCGCGCCGATTCAGCGCGGGATCATCGAGCACGGTCTCCATCAGCCGATCCAGGAGACGGCCGATCTGCGGCCCGGGCCGGAGTCCGAGCTCGCGTTGCAGGTCGTTGCCGTCGATCGCCAGCCGGCTGCGACGCAGCAGGTCGGGCGAGGCGGCAAGCTCGTCGACGATTCGGCGCTCAAGCGCCGCCTGGTTCGCCTCGCCGATGCGTCCGGCCCCGGACGCCGCATTGTCGGCTCGGCGCAACGCGAAGAGCAGCGGCATGCGCGACTCTCCGATGCGACGAGTGAAGCGCCGCACGGCTGCATCGGTCCAGGTGTCGTCGTACGCATACATGTGATGGCGAATCGCGTGCACGATGGAGGCTGCCATCGGTCGAGGCATGCGAAGCCTGCGAAGCAGGTGCCCCGCCAGGTCGGCCCCGACACGCTCATGCCCGAAGAAGTGACCGTCGGCCAGGGTCGTCGCCTTGCCGAGGTCGTGAAGCAACGCTGCCAACCGGACGCCGTCCGGATCCAGCGGCGCTGCGTCGACGGTCGCCAGCGTGTGGTCCAGCGCATCGCCGGGCACGATCTTCGCCTGGGGAACGCCCCGCAACGCCGCAAGCTCGGGCGCGATGGCCCCGAGGAGGCCGAGCTTCTCGAGCAGCCGCAGCGCGCGTGATGGAACGGTATCGCCGAGCATTCGCAGCAGCTCGTCACGGATGCGCTCCGCCGAGACGGTCGCGACGGTCGGGGCCATTGCTGTGATGGCTGCTTCCGTTGGCGGGTGGATGGCCAGCCCGAAACGGCCGGCAAAGCGCGCGGCGCGCACCAGGCGCAGCGCGTCCTCGTCGAATCGTTCGATCGGATCGCCGACGGTGCGAAGCAGCTCCGCATGGAGATCGAGAACCCCGCCGAACGGGTCCACCAGCCGTCCGCGGCCAGCGGGGAGATCGACCGGAATCCAGGCCATGGCGTTGATGGTGAAATCGCGACGCGCGAGGTCCTCGGTGAGGCTGACACCAAAGCGCACGTCATCCGGTCGACGGCGATCCCGGTAACCGCCCTCGGTCCGGTACGAGGTGATCTCGACGGTCGGGGGACCGACCACGGTCACGGTGCCGAAGCGGTTCTCCCAGATCGCATCGACGAGGAGCGCAGCGACCGCCTCCGGCCGTGCCGAGGTGGCGACATCCCAGTCGGTCGGCTCGTCCGGGGCGCTTCCCACCCGGTCACGCACAACGCCGCCGACGAGCGCGACCTCGTGGCCGGCAGCGTTCAGCGTGTGGAGAACACGCAGCACCTGCGCCGGCAGGTCGGGGTAGATGAGCTCCCCGTCAGCGGTCACCGCCTGCGGCACTCAGTCGGCGAAATGCGAGGCGCGCGCCGACTCGAGGAACAGGTAGCTGCGCCAGGCTTCGTTGCGCTCATCGGTGAGGTAGGTGCCGAACAGGTAGCGCACGTCTGCGCGAGGAGCGCGCGGCTCGCGCATGAGCGCCATGCGCGCCTCGACCACGGTCTTGCCCCCCTTGCGATGGTTGCAGGCGCGGCACGCGGCGACCAGGTTGTCCCATTCGTGCCGGCCGCCGCGATGCTTTGGCATCACATGATCGATGGTGAGGTCGCGGCTGACCATGCCGCAGTACTGGCACGTGTGCCGGTCACGGCTGAACACCTCGCGCCGGCTCAACTTCACGCGCGGTTGGGGCCGCTTGACGTGGTACTGGAGTCGAATCACCGACGGTGCCGGGATCGCGATTGTCGGGGTGTGGATCACCTGGTGATTCCGTGCAAGAAGCTCTGCCTTCTCAGCACCGAGCAGCCGGAAGGCGCGCCTGATATCGCAGACGTTGAGCGGTTCGTAGTTCTGGTTCAGGACCAGTACGGGTGCATTGATCATCATGCGCGGGGCCTTCCTGAGCGCGATTCTATCCCACCCTGTTGAGAATGCGGTTCGACCGCTCCACGCCAACCTGGTTGGCCCTATGACCGACAAGCTGGGATTCGTCGGTCGCTCGGCCAATTGGGTTGGGCATCTGACCGAGGACGGCGTTCTCGCGGGCACTCGTCGGTCGTAACGGCACCCTGCTTGGCAACAGGCGAAGAAGAGAGCAACGGGGCAGAGCATCAGGTGGCGTAGCAACACGCCCCGAGTAGAATGATGAGTCGAATCCGAGCGGCGCGAAGCGTCCGCATCGGCGCAGCGCAGGAAGAACCAGATGACAACGATCGAACGATCAACATGGGCCACCAAGGTCGGCCTGGCGCGGATGCTCGCGGGCGGCGTGATCATGGACGTGGTGACCGCCGACCAGGCGCGCCTGGCGGAGGAGGCCGGTGCGGTCGCAGTGATGGCACTCGAGCGCGTGCCCTCCGATATCCGGAAGTTCGGCGGCGTGGCGCGCATGAGCGACCCCAAGCTGATCGAGGAGATCAAGGAGGCGGTCAGCATCCCGGTCATGGCGAAGTGTCGCATCGGTCACTTCGCGGAGGCTCAGATCCTCCAGGCGCTCGAGGTCGACTACATCGACGAGTCGGAGGTGCTGACCCCTGCGGACGAGGAGCACCACATCGACAAGCACGCCTTCAAG
>JBBJNX010000279.1:0-3767 GCA_037721115.1 Candidatus Limnocylindria bacterium | reverse complement strand
AATGCTGCCGACCAGGACACCAACCAGGAGCGTGAAGCGGATGTCGAGGTTGCCGATATGGCTCATCTCGTGACCGATGACGCCCTGGAGCTGCTCTCTGTCCAGCTTGTCGAGGAGGCCAGTCGTGACGGCAACGCTGGCATGCTCCGGGTCGCGGCCGGTCGCGAACGCGTTCGGCGCCGAGTCTTCGATCACCCACAGCCGCGGGGGAGGCAATCCACCGGCAAGCCGCATCTCCTCCGCGACGTTCACGAACTGCCGGTAGCGCTCCACCGGCTGTCCCCGATCAACCTCGCGCGCGCCACTGGTGGCCATCACCAGCGCGTCACCGGCGAAGAAGGTGCCGACGCTCATCACGGTCGCCACCACGAGCGCGATCACCACGCCGCCCCAGCCGAACCCGGTCGCGTAGCCGATCGCGGCGCCGAGCAGTCCGAGCACGACCATCACGATCGCGACCAGAAACCAGCTGCGGCGCCGGTTGCGCTCGATCTCGCCGTAGAAGGTGGTCGGCGTCGGGCGCCTCTCGGCCGTCATCGGCCTATGCCGAACGCAGGTTGACCTCCGGAACCGCTGCATCCGACTCGGCGATCTGGAAGTAGTCGCGCTCGCGGAAGCCGAACATCCCGGCGATGAGCACGGTCGGGAAGGTCTGCACTGCGGTGTTGAACTCCCGGACGGTGCTGTTGTAATGCTGGCGGCTGAAGCCGATCTGGTTCTCGGTCGTGGTCAGCTCCTCCTGGAGCTGCATGACGTTCTCGTTGGCCTTGAGATCGGGATAGTTCTCAACCAGCGCGAACAGCTGTCGGAGAGCCCCGGTGAGGAAGTTCTCCGCCTGTGCGGCCTGTCCCGCGTTACCCGGACCGCCCTGCTGGGCGCTGACGGCGGCAGATCGGGCCTCGATGACCTTTGTCAGGGTCTCCTGCTCGAAGTCCATGTAGCCCTTCACAGCGTTGACCAGGTTCGGGATCAGGTCGTGGCGTCGCTTGAGTTGGACGCTGATCTGGTTCCACGCTTCGTCGACCATGTTCCGCAGGCGAACCAGGCCGTTGTAGGTGAAGATCAGAAAGAGGACGATGACCGCGATCGCGATCAGCAGAATGATGACCCACAATGGCATGGAGGTGCTCCTCGCGCTCGGGCGTTGACAGGACGCATGCTAACAGGACCCGAGGAACTGATGCCGGAACCCGACGGTCAGCGGTCGGTGACCAGACCTCGCCGGCTCGACGGCTCCGAGAGCTCGATATCTATCTCGATAAGGTCGGCCTGTGGCTCGATCTCGATGATTCCCCGACGGTCTCCCGATCGAAGGGAATAGACCCATTCGCCGCGATCCAGGGTGACGTCCGTAATTGTCCATCCGCCTCGGACGGCAGCCTCGCGATAGAACGAACGCACGGTCTCCTCATCCGAGCCGGTGACGTATTCGATCTCCGTGATCACGAGATCTCCATAGACCTCGCTCTGGTACTCACGCCGGCTCGCGTCCGGGAAGCGAGGGAGGGTCGCGATGTCCGCACCCGCCGCCTCCGAAACGGGCGACAGGAGAAGGCGGTCGGAGCGAGCAGACTCTGCTCCTCCGGAGGCGACCGTGCTGGCGACGCTGAAGACGCCGATCAGCGCGAATATCCAGACGAAGGCACCGACAACGGACACGACGGCCAACTCAAGCTTCACTCGTCGAGTGTAGCGCTCCCCCCGCAATTGCGGTCCCGGCGTCCGCGAACCGCGATACTCGCGGGCCATGGTGGGCGGTGAGGGGTCACAACCCCTTTGCGCTCTATTCCTATCGTGCGGCGCGAGGCGTGGCTACTGGCAGCGGGAGTATCAGCATGACTGACCTGACCTCCCCCTCGAACGCGCAAGCCTACCTATCGTGCGCCCGTGACGAATGGCTAGCATCGGCGCGCTGTAGGCTTGGCAACCATCGGCCAATGACAAGAGGGGGACAGCGGAGGTGAAAATGGAGCCTGAATCTGCATCCGCCCGACGCGACGCGCTTGAGGAGTGGGACTTTGGTGGAGACACCCTCCGCCTCCTCGTCGGCTCCAAAGAGTCCAACGGCGCGATTACCATCATCGAAGGGACGATCCATGGAGGCGGCCCCGCTGCACATCCACGATGCCGAAGACGAGGTATACGTCGTCCTAGAGGGGGTGCTCACATTCCGGGTGGGTGAGGAGCACGGGACCCTTTCCGCGGGGGAAGTGCTGTGGCTTCCGCGGGGTATCCCGCATACCGTAGCGAATCTGTCCGGGGCACCGTGCCGCTTTGTGGCGACTTGCATGCCGGGAGGCATCGAGCAGATGCTCCGGGCACAGAGCGAGTATCTGACGTCGCTGCCTGCTGGGGCGTCACCCGATCCCGCTGTCATGGCAGACCTTGACAAGTACGCTGGTCGCCGGGCAGTCGGACCGCCGCTCTCTATCTGAAACGGCAAGGGCAGGCCGCAAGGACCTGAACGTGCGTTTTCATATGGGGGGCGGTGAGGGGTTGTATCCACCCTTAGTACATACGGTGCATATACCTATCATTAGACGAGCAGAATGGATGGCGGCATCAGCATGAGTAATGCGGACGCTGTTGCGTTCATGCCTCCGGCAGCGGATGACGCGTGAAGAAATCCCACATGAGGGCGGTGGCTGAGATGTCATCCTCCGTTTCGGACGAGGCGTCGAGCGGGCTGCCCGGCCACGTGTGCCCTCGATTCGCGATGGGATAGAGCTCGATCGGGGCCGGGCACCCCGTCCAGAACAGCGGTTCGACCGCGTCGCTGATGGCCGCCTGCGGCTGCGACTCCGCATCACAGTTATTGCGCGCGGCCCAAGCGCCAGCCCATGTCTCGACTCCGATTATTTCGGGGTATTGGCCGGGTGCCGGGCCGCCCTCGTATGGCAGGACGTCATCGACGACGCCGTGGAAGCCAATGACCGGGAGCGGGCGCGATGGCATGCACGACTCCGCGTCGTCCGGGAGATAGATGCCCGAGACGGGGGCGATGGCAGCGATGCGTCCCGCCATGCGGCAGCCGACGATGTTGGCCATTCCGCCTCCCATCGAGAAGCCGGTCGCGTACACGCGACGCAAGTCGAAACAGAGCTCGGCCTCCAGCTGGTCAAGAAGTGCGTCGACGAAGTCGGTGTCGTTCATCCCGACGAGGTCCCACTGTGGCGAGAACCCAGTGCCCTGCGGGTACACCGCGATGAACCCAGCCTCGTCTGCCTGTTCGGACATCCCGGTCCCCACTTCGATGCCGACCGGTGAACCACCAAAGCCGTGGAAGACCAGCACCAACGGCGACGGCTGTTCCGGATCAAGCGATTCGGGAACGTGCAGCAATGCGGACCGCGTCACGTCCTGAAGCGTCACCCGTACGTCGCGACCCGGCGCCGAGGAGTCGCTCGCGCAGCCCTGACTCGAGCTCGCAGGGGACTCCGTCGGTTCTGACGCCGCCGGTCCGCATGCCGCCGCGAGCAATACGATCGCTGTGCATGCCAACCCTTGCCGCATCATGTGGAATGGCTGTGGAACGATCATCCCTTCCCCACGAAGTGTTGCTCAGTAGGGTAACAATGCCCGTCCATGGCTTCGGTTACGGATGACGTCGTCCAAAAGGTATCCGGCGGATGCTAGGCCGGTATGCCGAAGTAGCCTACTCTCGGCACCGTTGTTTCTATGTCAATGCGCTGTCGGCATGAGAGCTGAGCCGGGCGACACCTAAGCGTAGGTGGAACCGGAATATGGGCTGAATCCAGCGCGAACCC
>JBBJNX010000278.1:0-3775 GCA_037721115.1 Candidatus Limnocylindria bacterium | reverse complement strand
GGTGGGCAGACAGGGGTTGATGGTCCGGGAGCTGTGAGCTGAGCGAGCCGCGACAGCATCTCGCCGCCGCGAGCGACGGCGAGGGACGCGTCTGGTTCATGGGCGGACGCCACAGCAGTTTGGAGACGAACGTGGGAACCGTCGAGGTCCTCAGCGGTTCTGGGGTGGAGCGCGGCCCGGTGGACCTCACTCCTCGGAGTGGCGTCGGAGCATTCTGGGCCGATGGCATCGGCGCCTGCCTGGCCGGAGGGGAGGCTCCTTCAGGAACTTTGGCGACGGTGGAGTGCGTGAGTGAGCACGGCGAGGTCATCGATCTGCCGCCACTCACCGTTCCGCGACACGGGCTCGGTATGGGGGTGTTGGATGATGGCGTCTACGTGCTCCTCGGCGGTGAGCAGCCCGGCCTGTTCGTGAGCTCCGTGGGCGAGAGGTTGCCAATCGACTAGATCCCAGAGCGTCTTGCGCCTTCGAAAGCTACGTCGAAGCGCAGCGACTCGAAAGCCGGGGGTTCTCCAGCTGGTCTCCTCCCGCTCACCGTCATCGGCGAAGTCGCAGCAGTCTGTATGGCCGTCCCCCATCTGGAGACTTGACCCTCAAGCTGCCCGAGGGTTTAGGGTGTGTGCATGCGCATCGGTAAAGTGGCGCGAGCGCTCGGCACGGACTCGCCGACGATCCGCTTCTACGAAGAGACCGGCATTCTGCCGGCAGCCACCTCGGGACGCTTCGCCGGACGCGTCGGGGTCGACCTCAAGCACGAGGGCCGGCGTTTTGCCATGACCGGTAACGACATGATCGAGCTCGCCCGGCTCGCCGTAGGAGGCCGGCTTCGAGAGCCTGTGGACGAACGAGGACGTCGGGTTCGACTCGTTCGCGATGCTCTCGTCCATCTCGCAGCACGCGAGTCGGATCCGCCTGGGCACTGCCATCGTGAATGTCTACAGCCGATCCGCCATGCAGGTCGCGATGGCCGCCGCTACCTTGGACGAGCTCTCCGGCGGTCGCGCGATCCTGGGTTTGAGCATCGGGCACCACCCGTGGAACGACCTTGGTCACGGCATCCCGATCGAGAAGCAACGTACTCGCCCGCCTGCGCGAGTACGTTGCGTTCATTCGGAAAGCCGCGAGCGGCGAGCACTTCCGCCACGACGGGCGCCACTGGGAATCGCGCCAGCAAGGTACTTGGCCGAGCCTCAGCGCCTTCCGCGACGATGACGCGCCGACCTTGGTTGCCATTTCCGAGGCAGGGCTGCAGCGCAGCGACGACCAAGGCCGCACCTGGCGGCCTCTGCCCGCCCCGCCCGGACAGCAGACGATCGGCCCGTGCGAGCTCGGGTCCAACCCCGGGAGCGGTCAGCACCGGGCGCCCGGACACATGCGTACGACGATCGTGTGGTGATCCATGGACGGGACCCCGGTTGTGGCCCTGCTCACAGCGGCGAGGCGTTGATGCCGACGATCCTGTAGCAGTTGGCCACCTTCTCGGGTCTGCAGCACGAGGGCCTACATGACATGCCGACAACACGAGGCGGCGGAGTGGCGAGCAGCGTCATAGCGGCGGCGCTCACCGCTTGCGGCGGTGCGCTCCCGACCGTAACCGCAGATGCGGATGGACCTGCGGCGCTGCAGGGCGGCGAGGAACTGTACGTCGCCACCTGCCAGCGCTGCCACGGGGACGAGACGGGTGCCGGCGGCGTCCCCGGCGCGCCTCCCCACCATGACGAGGGCCACACCTGGCACCATCCCGATGCGCAGCTGATCGACTGGATCCTGAACGGCAAGCCGTTCACTGCCATGCCGGCGTTTGGCGACGACCTGTCGCCCAAGGACGCCGCGGCGATCCTGGCATACATCAAGACGTGGTGGACCGAGGAGCAGCAGGCCGAGCAGACAGATGTGTCCGAGCGCTACCAGGAGGCGCTCGACGCGCAGAGCGACTCGCCTTGACGGCCGCGCGCGAGACGCCTGTCATCCGTCGCGGCGAAGCCCGCGGCGCGGCCCTCGGCGGCTCGAGGTGGACGATCGGCTCCGCATTGCCGAGAACGTATTCGTCGCCGGGGATGTCGCCGGACCGGAGATGCACACCCACCTCGCGCACTACCAGGGCGAGATGGCAGCGCGGCTTGCGCTTGGCGACGACGTTCGACCGGACCACTCGGCCATCCCGCGCGCCATCTACACCGATCCGGAGTCCGCATCGGTCGGGCTCCGGCTCGAGGAGGCTCGCGAGCGCGGCATCGACGCCGCCGAATTCAGCGTCGATCTCGCCAACACCGCCAAGGGCTACACCGCCGAGGCCAAGGGCCATGCCACGATCATCGTGGATCGGCGTGCCGGGACCGTCGTGGGCGCCTTCCTGGCCGGGCCCGCGGTGAGCGAGACCATCCACGAGGGCGTGCTCGCCATCAAGCTCCAGACACCGCTCGCCGTCCTGGCCGACACGATCCACGCCTTCCCGACGGTCGCGCGCGTGCTGGGGACGGCCTTCACCAATGCACAGCTGGCAGCAGTTCCGCGAGCTGCACCCCGAGGGCGTCGTGCTGTCGCGGGACACGGGCCATAGCCGCAACTATGGATCGAATCCCTCGCGGGGTACGACGAGGTCGACACCAACCCGTTCCTGCTCGACGACCGGACGCTGATCGACGGGCGCCTGAACCCGAAGGTCCGGATCGTCGGCGTCGCCATCGATAACGACGAGGTGGCCTATCCCCTGCCCCAGCTGGCCGAGGTCGGCGTCGTCAACGACTCGGTCGGCGGCGAGCCAATCGTCGTGCTCTGGGTCCCCGGCACGGTTTCCGGTCTCGGAGCACCGACCGTCGCGGGCGGCGAGGAAGTCGGCACGGCGGTGGTGCTCTCACGGCGAGCGGCGGATGGATCCGTGCTGGAGTTCGAGACGGCGGGAGACGCCGATATGCGTGACACCGCCACCGGGTCGACCTGGACGCTCGACAGGTCCGCGGTCGATGGGCCGCTGGCCGGCGAGCGCCTGGAGCCGATTCCCAACGACCAACCGTTCTGGTTCGCCTGGGCGATCTTCCGCCCCGATACGACGATCTGGCAGCCCTGACCGTTCAGCCACGCGCTGCGGCGCAAGCATCGAGGAGCAATTCATGAAGATGCCCGGCCTGTCCGAAGACGAGGTGCGTGCATGGCTCTTAGGCCCGAACATCGCCCGCCTGGGAACCATCAACGAAGATGGGTCGCCGCGAGTGACGGCGCTGTGGTACCTCGCCGACGGGTTCATGACCGGCTCCCCAAGGACGGCCTGCCTGTAATGATGGGGGCACATCGAGCTAGACCAACATCGCACCAGAACTCCAAATGGAGCGCACTACCGAGGGCACAGCGCTCGATGAGCACACAGCGGTATGGATTGATGGTGGCGATGCCGCAGGTGATATCGCCTTCCATCCGCTCCCCCGCAGACCGCTGGTCGGCTTTGCCGGCCATCAGTCCCCTACCACGCCGAGGAGCGGCCATGACCAAAGTCTAGCCCGTGCCGATCGTGTGCCGGGCGCTACGCGGCACCCAGGCCGATTCGAAGCCAGCCGCCCGAGGATGCGAACGTCTACCATCGAGCTGACCGACCGATGCGATTGGAGGACCGATGGGCAGAGCACTGATGATCGGCGGCGTGTTCCTGCTCGCTCGCGACCCTAGCTTGCTCGCCGAGTGGTATCACCGCCATCTGGGGTGGGAACTGGGCTATCTGGCCGACGAGGGCACCTACTACATCGAACTGCACTATCGCGAGGCCAATCGCCCGGAACAGGCG
>JBBJNX010000277.1:0-3778 GCA_037721115.1 Candidatus Limnocylindria bacterium | reverse complement strand
GCCGCGGATCGGTCGCACTGAGCGCGTCGTAACCCAGGCCGAGCCGCTCCATGACGCCCGGGCGGAAGTTCTCCACCACCACGTCGGCGCCGGCGGCCAGCTCCCGCGCCCGGGCGAGGTCGTCCGGATCGCGGAGGTCGAGCGTCACGCTGCGCTTGTTGCGGTTGACCGACTGGAAGTAGGTCGCTTCGCCTGACTCCGTGTACGGCGGCCCCCACACCCGCGTGTCGTCCCCTCCCGGCCGCTCGACCTTGATGACCGTCGCCCCGAGATCTCCCATGACCATCGTCGCTAGCGGGCCGGCCAGTATCCGGGTGAAGTCGAGGATGACCAGATCGCCGAGAGTCGAATGCACCCGCCCATTGTGCAGAACCGATCGGTCCGGCGAGCGGTCTCGGCCGGCTACCAGGCGGAGTCGTCGAACGGTGAGTTAACGAATTCTCGCCCTGCCGGCTGATCGCATCAGCGGTCATGCGTTCTGCGGATTTCGCCGTCTGAACGCAGCAGCGGCTGCGTTACTGTCGGCGAGTGCAGTTGACCATCTGTGACGTCGGCCCGCGCGACGGGCTGCAGAACGAGGCTCGCATCCTCGCTCCCGGTGTACGCGCGGAGCTCTGCCAACGGCTCGCGTCGGCGGGTGTGCCCCGCATCGAAGCCGTCTCCTTCGTCAATCCCGCCCGCGTGCCGCAGATGGCCGGCGCCGAGGAGGTGCTCGCGGCCCTCAAAGCGGAGCCAGGGGTCGTCCATGCGGGGCTCATCCTCAACGAGCGTGGCTACGAGCGCGCCCGCGCGACCGGAATCGAGGAGGTCCACTACGCCTTCCCGATCACCGACGAGTTCTGCGCCCGCAACCAGAACACCACTGTGGCCGAGGCGATCGCGCTCGCAAGACGCCTGACGAGCCGGGCCAAGGACGACGGCATCCGGATCACGATCACCCTCGGCGCATCCTTCGGCTGCCCGTTCGAGGGGCGCGTCGAGCCCTCACACGTCGTCGACGTCGCACGCCGGGTCGTCGAGTCCGAACCGGACGAGCTGGCCTTCGCCGACACCATCGGCGTCGGCGTCCCCACGCAGGTGCGTGAGATCGTCGTAGCCGCGGTGAAACTCGGACCGGTGGTCGGCTGCCACTTTCACAACACCCGCAACACGGGCTACGTGAACGCGATGGCGGCGGTCGAGTCGGGGGCGACGGTGCTCGACGCGTCGCTCGGCGGGACCGGCGGCTGCCCGTTCGCGCCGAACGCCACCGGCAACATCAGCACCGAGGACCTCGTTTACCTGCTGCACGGGACCGGGCACGCGACGGGAATCGACCTCGACGCGATGCTCGAACACTCAACCTGGCTGGCAGAGCAGCTCGGCAAGGATCTACCCGGCCAGCTGCACAAGTCCGGCAACTTCCCCCCCTCCTCGGGCTGAGGAACCGAGCAACACGAGACGAGTGCCGCCAGGGGCTGTGCTTCAGCAGATCCAGTCAGCGGCGCATCAAGCGGCCGGCGGCTCGGCGTCGCTCTGGTCAGCGGCGTTCGCCGCTTTTAGCTCGCGCCGAAGCACCTCCCCTTCATTTCGGCGGCGCGCTCGGGTGTCCCATTCCTTGGCGTCGTCCGTCTCACCCCAGTGGCCGGACTTCCGCGCCATGTCGCGCGGACCGCTGTGCTCCGTCTTCCCCTTGCCGAGCCCCATGGGCGGAGGCTAGCCACGATCCCGCTCTGCCTCAAGCACCGACGCCTCGGCGTGTGTGCGCAGCGGCTACAGCGGGCGAATCGCAAGGGAAGCGCCTGAGGTGGTGGCGTCAGTCAGCCCACTCGAACGAGCTTCTGCTCGCGCTCGCCTTCGACCTGCCCGCGAACGAGACCGGCCTCCATCTCGGGCTCTCCCAGGCCGGCCTCGCTCCCGATGTCGATGGTCGGGAGCAGGCGATCGAGCCAGCCCGGAATCCACCAGTTGGCGTCCCCCATCAGCTTCATCGCCGCCGGCACCAGGACCAGTCGCACGATCGTGGCATCGACGAAGATGGCGGTGGCCAGGCCGAGGCCGAACATCTTGATGGCGGGGTCGTCGCCCAGAACGAAGCTGGAGAACACCGAGATCATGATCAGGGCGGCTGTCGTGATCACGCGGGCCGTGCCGGCGATGCCGTGGATCACGGAGGTGTCGTTGTCACCGGTGATGAGGTAGTGCTCACGCATACGGGAGAGCAGGAACACCTCGTAGTCCATCGACAGGCCGAACAGGATCGCGAACATGAAGATGGGAAGGAACGGGACGATCGGCACGCTCGACTCCAGGCCGATGAGACCGGCACCCCACCCCCACTCGAACACCATGACCAGCACGCCGTAGGCCGCCCCGATGCTGAGGAGGTTCACCAGCGCAGCCTTCAGCGGCACGAGAACCGACCGGAACACCACGGTGAGCAGCAGGAACGACAGCCCAATGACCGCTGCGACGAACAGCGGCAACCGGTCGGTGACCCGCTCGCCGATGTCGGCCCAGGTCGCCGTCTGGCCACCGACGTGTGCCCGGGCCGGGCTCCGATCCAGGACCGGCGGAATGACATCCTCCCGCAGACGCTTGATCGTGTCGAGCGTGGCATCGTCCTGAGGTGCGGTGGTCGGGAACGCGAGGAGCGTCGCCACGCCGGCTTCGGCGTTGATCTCAGCGGGCGTCACAGCGGCAACACCCTCATCGGCTGTGATGGCACCGACCAGGGGCTCGACCACACCCGGATCGTCGGCGATGTCGACGGCGACCACCATCGGGCCGTTGATGCCGGGGCCGAAACCGTCGGCGACGAGATCGTAAGCCCGGCGCTCAGTGCGGGTCTCGGGCAGTTTGCCTTCGTCGGGAGAGCCCAGCCGAAGATCGAGCACCGGCGCGGTCAGCGCCAGGAGCAGGATCGTGACGCCGACGACGTACGGCCACGCGTGCTTGGACACGTGCTCGCCCCAGCGCGTCCAGCCAGAGCTCACGGTGCCGTGATCCGTCGGTGTTCCTCGTCGGAGAGCGAGGCGGTTGATCCAGTGCCCGGCGAGGCCCAGGAACGCGGGAAGCAGGGTGACCGAGGCGACCACCATGATCAGGACGATCACCGATATGGCAACGCCGGCGGCGGTCAGGAAGGGAACGCCGGCGACAGCCAGTCCCAGGATCGCGATGACCACGGTGCCGCCGGCGAAGATCACCGCCTGACCGGCGGTGGCGACCGCGCGGCCGACCGATTCATCGACGCTCATCCCTCGCGCCAGGTGCTCACGGTGTCGGCTGACGACGAACAGGGCGTAGTCGATCCCCACGCCGAGACCGATCATGCTGCCCAGCGTGGGAGCCCAGCTGGGAATGTCGATCAGATAGGTGATGAGTGACATCGAGCTGATGCCGAGCGCGAGACCGAAGAGCGCCATCGCGATCGGGAGGCCCATGGCTATGAGCGATCCGAACGCCACGAGCAGGATGACGACCGCAACGACCAACCCGATCACCTCGCCGATCCCGGTTCCAGCCTCCTCGAAGGCGAAGAACAGATCCCCACCCATCTCGACCTGGAGCGGCGAGCCCTCTCGGGCCTCGCTCCCGAACTCCTTCAGAGCCTCGAGGTCGCTCGGGTCCAGTTCTTCGATCACCGGGTACTGGATGCGGACAAGGGCTACTCGACCGTCGGGAGAGATCGAGCCACTCGTCGCCGCCGCCTCGCGTCCCGCGGTCAGCGCACCAGCCGGATCGCTGGTATCCAGCACGTCGGGCAGGGCGGCGATCCCGGCCTGAACTTCGGCCA
>JBBJNX010000010.1:0-13932 GCA_037721115.1 Candidatus Limnocylindria bacterium | reverse complement strand
ACGGGTCGCCTCATTGCTGACACCTGAGCTGCCGCCGACGGCACTGGTGCTCTTGTCCTATCCGCTCCACGCACCGGGGCGTCAGCCCTCATGGCAGGAACGGACGGCTCACTGGCCGCAGATCGCCTGCCCGGTGCTGGTGCTCTCCGGCGAGTCGGATCCGTTCGCGGATCTGATCCTGCTGCGGCGAGCGGTGAAACAACTACCTGAGGGGACCCTGTTCACCTACCCCGGCGTGGGACACGGCCTCGGACCTGTGCTCGACGATGCGCTTGACCGCGTGGCCGAGTTCGCGTCGCGCTGAGGTCAGCCCAGTGCGCCGGCGATGGCCTCCAGGAGTGAGACCAGGAACCAGCCCAGCAGCCCCAGGATGATCAGCACGAGTCCCACGAGCCCCAGCAACACCACCCATTCTCCCCTGGTTGAGGCATCGGGCCGCTCGAGATGCCGACGGATGAGAACGAGATTTCGCGTGTTTGCCTTGAACCACAGGTCAAATGCATCACCGATGAACGGGATCGCGCCGATGGCGATATCGATGGCGGAGTTGGCCAACATGCGGGCGACGACGACGCGCGGCAACCCCAATCTCGATCCTCGCCAGACCACGTACAAGCCGATACCACCGCTCACCAGATCCCCCACCACCGGCACGAAACCGATGAGAGCGTCGATGCCGAACCGCCGGCCGCCAGTCCCGGGCACGGGAATGCTGTTGTCAAGCAGCCATGCGAGCGTCTCGACCTCCGCCAATCCGCGCGGCTGACTGTCCCGGGAGCGTTGGGGTCGTGTCATGCGAGCCATCGGCCCAGCGAATGCACGAGGAGTGCCTCGTGCCGGGGTACGACGATTGACGTAGGTGCCCTGCGCCAATCCGACCTGTCCGCAGAGGTCGATGATCGCGACACTCTCGGTCATGAACGCCACCCCCACAGTCACGTTCCAGCACGTGCCCCCCGGCCTCACATCGGGGCGAGCCGTGAGTCTCCGCATCCTTCGAACGCTCATGATCGGGGAGGCTGCACTGGCCCTGGTCCTGGCCATCGGGCTGAGCATCCTTGCTTCGGCGCTCAACGAATCCCTGGGCGGCGCCCAGGGCCAGAGCACGGAACAGAGCGTGCGCTTTGCTGCGGGGTTCTCGATGCTGTTCGCAATAGCCGCGGCGGTCGCATCCCAGGGTGTCCGCCGACACCGCGCGTGGTCGTGGACACTCGCCGCACTCCTCCAGCTGGTCCTCGCGCTCGGAACAGGCTTCGCCGTGGTGACGGCGACGTGGCACCCCGCATACCTGCTCGGATTTGGGCTCGCGACAGTCGTCATGCTGGTCCTCTCCACAGCATCGGTACGCCGCGCCCTCGGCCAGGAGTGAGCTTCGCAGCGTAGGTCAGTACCGGGTCGGCGCACGTGATCCCGACGCTTCAATGAACGGCTACCCTGATGCGGTGGAGATGCTGGGAGGGTCGGTCGGACTGCTCCTGACGTTGGCCATCTCCGCTTGCACGCTCCCGCAGATCAGTTCGCCGACGCCCAGGCCCACGCTGTCGCCGACCGCAACTCCAACTCCGACTCCCAGTGATGCCCCGGCGCCCTCGCTGGCCGCGTCACCAACTCCGCCGCCGGCGATTCCGGACTTCGAGGCCGGCGAGATCGTGGTCACCACCATCGACGGGCTACGGGTCAGGAGCCTGCCCGGGGTGGACCGGCCGGTGGTCACCGGACTGCTGCCTCTCGCTTTCGAGCTGGCGGTGGTTATGGGACCGATCCCGATCGATGACCTCGGCTGGTATCTCGTCGCTGATGCGGACGCGCGTGAACCCGATTTCACCGAGGGCTGGGTGGCGGCTGGATCCACGTCGGATCCACTCCTGACGGCCACAGGCCGCATCGGCGAAGGCTCACCGTATGTGGCGTCCATGGCTCAGACGGGCGATGCCGAGCAGGGACCGATCGCCATCGGCGAAGGCGATCACGCTATTCGCTGGGTCGCCCTGGATCCGAAACGCGCGCGCTGCTCGTTCGCCGTCTCGTTCACGCCCGCCGGAGGCGGCGATTCGGTGCCGGCGATTCGAGCGACAATCGGGACCGGCGTTGACCGTGGCACGCTTCAGCCACAATCGTTTGCCGCCCTGAACCTCAACGAGCCCGTCTTCGCCGTGGTGACATCCGACTGTGCCTGGGCACTCGTCATCACGCGCATCCCACCTGATGCCTCATCACCGGCCGGGTCTCCCACCCCATCGCCGTCGCCCTAAGCCGCGAGAAGGTCTGGCCCTAGCGCCCCGCGCCGGCGAGCGACTCGGTCAATGCATCGTCTTCCGGGTCAACCAGAAGACAGATGAACGAACGGTCGCCCGATCCCCATGACTCCTCCGAAGGACTGATCATCTGGCCAAAGATCTCGGACGTTGCGTACGGCGCACCCACATACGGCTCGAACTGCGGTTCACAGAGTTCGAGGAAGATGGCCTCCAGCTCGGAGTCGGGTGGATAGACACCGTCACCCTCACGCGTCGCAATCGCGAAGACCTCGTACTGATGTGCCTCAGTGCAGGGAATGCCGTCAACGTCACTGATCTCAGTCTCCTCGGTGGAATTGAAGCAGTCACCCTCTCGAAGCTCGTCAACCGAGACGTTGCCGGCCGACGCCAGCGATCCGGCGTCATCCCTGCGCGCGGTGGTCAGGTATCCGACGAGGAGCGTCACGATGATGACCGGGATCCACCAGAACCGAATCCATCGACGCCAGCTGCCGGGCTGCTGTGGAGCCTCCACTGCGCCACCCGATGACGCCCACGTCGTCTGGTCGGTCGGCGTCGACTCGGCTCCGCGAATCAGGCCGCAGCGCTGGCACGCGGCATCAATATCGTTGTTGTCCGAAAAGCAGCGCTTACAGACCCATCGTTCGCTCATGACGACACCGTAGCGGATCGACCCCGTAGCTCGTACCAGTACCTCTGGACAAATTGCTTCTGGGCCTCCGTCTCAACCGCCATCGGGTGCCGTACCTGCCGGATACGCGCGATGGCTGCATCCGCCTCCCACCCGGCGACGACCAGCGCGCACGCCGCCACCGTCCCGGTACGTCCCACCCCGCCCATGCAGGCGACCGCCGCATCCGCAACGTCCCTTGCCTCGGAGATGGACAGAGGGATGGCGTCCATCTCGGTCACGCTGGCGGGCGGGCATCCATCGGGCATCGGATGTCGATCAACGGCGATACCGAACGCAGCCGCGCGGGTCCCGAGCGCCGTGTCGCCCCAACGGATCAGCTCCTCGTCCTCGATGAGGAGAACGAGCCGAATGATCCCGGAGTCTCGCAGCGCGGCGAGATCCGCATGGAGATCCGCCCGGTAAACCCTCCCGGGGTAACGCAGGGATGGCCCGCGTTTGCCGGGCAGAACAGTCATGCCGATCCGGCCCGCGCGCCCATCGGCCAGGTCGGTCGCCGTGAGCCAATCGACTCGAGGGGGCGCATCCGCCTCCGGCTCGGGCACCCTAATTCAGCTGGCCGTTACCGCGTGCGCAAAAGTGGCCCTGCGGATCCAACGGCTGGCCACAAAATGGACAGGCCGGGCGGCCGGACCCGACCAGTGCCTGGGCACGGCGAACAAACGCGCGCGCCTCCGGAGCGTTGATCCGGATTCGGAGCAGATCTGGCCCCTGTTCGGCATCGTCGGGCAGCTCCACGTAGTCGCCGTCCTCCGTGGGCGTCTGCGCCTCGATCATGACCGCCTCGGTGGTCGCATCCCAGGCCAGCGCCATGGCCCCCACGCGGAAGAGCTCGACAACGGGTTCGTCGAGTGGGAGCTCGTCAATGGCATCGGCGTCCGCTGGCGCGTCGACCGCGTCAAGCAGATCATCCAGCCGATGAGCGAGGGCCGCGACCTGAACCTTCTCGAGTCCGACGCTGATCAACGCGCCGCCCTTTCGGGCCTGGAGAAAGAAGGCTCGATCGCCGGGCTCACCGAGCGTTCCGGCGAGGAAACGATCGGGACCATCGAAAATAAAGAGTCGCCGTGTCATCGAGCTCATCGTAGCGCGTGCCGACCCGGTACAGTTCTGGTGCTGATGAGCACCATGGCCGTCTCGAGCGTGAACTGACCGATGCGACAGCGTTTCCGTCCCCTACGCGCGCGCATGATGGCTCGTCGACCTGACGCTGATGGCGGGGGCATCCGCTCGCCGCAGACGCGCTGGATCTGGGGTGGAATTGCCGTCGCACTCCTGATCGGCGGAGCAGCCCTCGCCTCTCAACTCTTGGGAGGCAACGAGGACGGGACGCTGCTGGACCCGTCGCCGTCAGGATCGGCTGCGTCAAGAACGACGGTCATCACGTTCGGAACGGCACTCGACCCTGCGACGAACGAGGTCGCCGCAGACGCCCGAACCGATCAGTTCAGCGAAGGCGACGCATTTGTGTATTCTGTCCCGGTCGCAGGGACAGTCCCCGATGCCGTCTACGTCGAAGTGCGGCTGGCCGGAGACGTCTCGGCAGCACCGGTTCAGGATCCGGTTCGCCCACAGCCGGTCACGACCACGAATGCCATCTCGTTCAGCGTCACTGCCGCCGCCCTGCTGGCGGATTTCGGAGCGGGTCAGTTCCGAATGCTCATCTATGCAGATCCGGCCGCGGAGCCGATTGCCGAGGGGACATTCACGCTCATCGAACCGAGTGCCTCGAGCCCCTAGGAACGAAGAAGGGATCGGAGACGTGCCCCATCTCCGATCCCGGGTGGCAAGTCGGCGTGCCCTCCGACTCGTCTGTGGCCAGCGTACGGTCTCCGGACCACTCCTGTCAACACTTAATTGACCGCAAGTGCCTCGCTGCTGAGTTCGTATGCTCCGCGGTGGTCGCCCGCGTCCGCGCGCAGGTCCGCCCATTCCCGCAAGATGTCGCGCAACCGATGCGGCACGCGACTGGACCGCGCCACCTCAACTGCCTCCGCGAACTGCCGTTCCGCCTCCGCCACCTGACCGTCGACCCGCCGGGCGCGCGCTGCAGTGAGCATCGCGGCAAGACTTGCAAGCTGATTTCCACTGCGCTCCGCGTAAGCGCGTGCGTCAGCAGCCAGGCGCAGTGCCCCCGCCGTATCACCGGACGCCAGGGCGATCTGGGCTTCGGTATCGGCGACCGCTGCCAGCCAGCGTTCGTCGCCGGTCGTCTCTATCTGCATCCGCGCATCGCTCGCCAACTCGCGGGCGCGTTCTACCTGGCCGGTCGCCAGGTAGGCAAGCGCAAGATCGTTCTCGATCCGGGCTGACTCGAAAATCGCGCCAGCGGCACGATAGAGCGCCATTCCCTGTGTCCCTGCGCGAATCGCCGCCTCGAAATCGCCCACCTCTCGGTATCCGATCGCGAGGTTGAAGAGGAATGCGGCCCGACGCCGATCATCGAGGTCCGCCGCCTGGCCACGGGCCTCTTCGAGGTAGGAGAGCGCTCGCGGGGCCTGACCGGCGCGCGACTCAACGGCCGCCAGCGAAGTGAGCAGGCGCATCTCGAAGTCGGGCTCGACATTCAGGCCGGCACGCACCTCCTCGAGGAGGGCTGTCAGGAGAGTTCGGGCATCGGGCTCATTGTCCGACTGATACAGACCGTACGCAAGCCAATACCGCGCGAGTGCCGCGTCTGCGACGCGGGAAGCCTGGCCATACAGCCGAGCCGCCTCGGTCGCGGCCGCGATCGTCTCCTTGCCGCGATCGAGGCGTGCCAGCGCTTCGGCGAGCCCGCGCAAGAGGTCCGCGCGCGAGCTCTCATCCGGCGAATCCTGGAGAAGTGCGCGGTATCCGTCGACGGCCGCCTGCCACTCCCCGGCCGCCAGCTGCATGTCGACTTCGAGGCGGGACCATGCCGGATGGGCCTCGTCGATGAAGTGGCTGGGCGGCAGATTGAGCCGTCCGGCAATGTGATTCAGCGCGACCATCGACGGGCGCGCGATGCCCGTCTCGAGGGCACTGACGTAGGCCTTGGTGTAGCGATCTCCGGCAAGCTGCTGTTGCGTGAGTCCGGCACGGTGGCGAGACTCGCGAATGCGCTGCCCGATGCGGTGCGCCAGCTCGCGATCCCTCTCGGTCGCGCGGGCGCTGATCTTCGTGCGTGGCATTGCCGGAGTGTACACGGGTTGGCAAGCCTCAATTGACTCGCGCTGACCCGATCGTACTGCCCCGGTCGCGAATACCAGAACCGAAGGGCCATTGTCCGTCAGTGCCCGCCGACGCGATGGTGCCTGCCCGCGACCCTCTCATGGATGAGCGGCCGCAACAGGCAAGGAGAGATCAATGCAAACGAAGCGAATCATTCGCTCGCTCATGGTCGCCGGAACGGCGGCGGCGCTGAGCATTCTCACCATCGTCTCGACCGTCATGGCGGTCACCGGGGGCGGCGACTTCCCGCGCGTCAGGTAGATTCCGCTCCCGCACCCGCGTGCGACGCGTCAACGACCGAACGCCTAGTGCCCGTGCTGGTAGTAGGGGTTTTCGCCTGCCCCATGATCCGTGACGTCGACGATGGCCGTGATTGCGGGGACGGCAGTGCGTACGGCCGTCTCCACTCCCTGCTTGAGGGTCACGCTGACGGCCGAGCACCCCTGACACCCTCCGCCGAAGCGCATGAATGCCGTCCCGTCCTTCACGTCGACGAGAGTCACCTGACCGCCGTGTGAGCCGACGCCGGGGTTGATCTGTCGGTCGATGACCTCCTGCACCGCGCGCGCAATCGGATCTTGCCATCCCTCGTTCGGGTTGTCGATGCGCAGCCCGCCGCCCACGACGGCCGGATCGAGCTCGATAGTCGCACCCGCAAGGTCTGAGGCGCTCGTCGGGTCGAGGACGACCGTGAGCCCGTCGGATTCGACGGCCAGGTCATCGTCGGCGCGCTCACGAGGATCCTCGAGAGCAATCTCATAGCGGAACTGACGTCCCTCCTTCGCAAGGACGCGCACGCGCAGCACCGCGTCTGGAAATTCGTTGAAGGCGCGGACGCCGTCGATCTTGGTGCGGGCGTCCGGGGTGATGGAGAGCAGGTTTGAAATCATCGGGGCCATGGTACCGCGCGCTCGGCCGGAGTGCCTCAACCCAAGGCCGGAAGCTGTTGGGCGTCGGTGAGGACCGCGGCGAATGGATCACGTCGCTCCTCGATCCGGGCCATGACCTCATGGATCGTCCAACGGTCCGGCCGCAGCTCCGGATCCTCGAGCTCGTCCCAGCCGATCGGCATGCTGACCGGCGCTCCTGCCGCCGGTCGCGGACTGTACGGGGCGACGAGGGTCTTGTTGACGGCGTTCTGGGTGTAGTCGAGCCGCGCCTTGCCTCCACGAGCCCGCTTCGACCATTCCCAACTCACGAGATCGGGCACCGTCGCGCCGATCGCGCGCGATAGACCTTCGACCCAGTCTCGCGTGTCGTTGAAGGTCGGACCGTGATGGATCCGAATCCAGACCTGGATCCCCCGCTTTCCTGTCACCTTCGGATATCCGCGCACGCCGAGATGGCCCAAAGCGGTGCGGTACAGGCGTGCGAGTGCGACGACCTCATCCCACGTCGTATCGGGCCCCGGGTCGATGTCGATCAACGCGTACGACGGCCGGTCCGGAGTCTCGGTCGGCGATGTCCACGGATGAAGCTCGATCGCTCCCTCCTGCGCCAGCCACAGGAGCGTGGCCGGTTCCGCCACGACCGGGTAGTCCTTGAGACCTTCCGCCCCGTGATCGTAGGTCCAGCGCCGGATCCAGGTCGGCGTGTGCTTCGGCAGGTCCTTCTGCCAGAAGCCCTTGGCCTGTACGCCGTTCGGAAATCGCTGGACGGTCAGCCCCCGATCCGCCAGGTAGGGAACGAGGCTTGGGCCGATCGCGAGGTGATAACGGAGAAGGTCGCGCTTGGTGATCGGTCTGTCCTTATCACGACCGGGAAAGAGCACCTTGTCAAGGTTGGTGACCCGCAGCTCCCGACCGGCAACGTGCCAGATGCCCTCGCGGTCAATGGCGTCGAGCGCCGCCACGGCGCCGTCGGGGTCCTTGTCGGGCTTCTTCATCGGCGCATCATGCAGCTCCGCCTCGGCCGCTGCCGTCGCCTTCGAGACGTTGACCGTTCGCTCACGCCGAGCCGATGCCGGCGCCTTGCCGACCTCGATCCCCTTGTAGGCCGCCTGGCGCAGCAGATTGTCGGCGGTCCAATCGGCGAATTCGACCCGGATGACGAGCTTCGGCTCGACCCAGTGGACGCCCTTCAGACGAGGGACGGGCTCAAGGACCGATGCGCCACGCGCGAGGCGATCGAGCGTCACGCGCAGGTCACGCCGGGTCCGGGCGTCGATCCCGCTACCGACCTGGCCGGCGTGCACCCATCGGTCGCCACTTCGCACCGCAACGACGAGCGAGCCGAGATCGCGATGCGACCCTCTGCCCTCCAGCCAACCGACGACGACCACCTCCTGCTCACGACGAAGTTTGATCTTGAGCCAGCTACGGGCTCGGCGCCCGGGCTCATACGGCGACCGACGGAGCTTGGCGACGATGCCTTCCAGCTCCTGGCTGCGTGCCGCATCGGTGAAAGCCCGGCCCTCACCATCAACATGACTCGCGTACCGGACCAGAGCGTGCGGCTGCAGGCGCGAACGCAGCAACCGCTTGCGCTCCTCCAGCGGCACGTCCAGTAACGAGCGGCCGTCGATGTGGAGGAGGTCGAACACCTGGTAGACGATCGGAGCAGGCGGCACGGATCGCTGTGAACCGGCGGTGCGACCGGTGCGAATGCCGGTCCGATCCTGGAGCAGACTGAAGCTGGGACGGCCGTCGGCATCGAGTGCCACCACCTCGCCGTCGACGATCGCCTCGCGCGCGCGAATCCACGAGGCCGGACCGGCGAGATCGGGAAAATAGCGGGCGGCATTCTGCTGGTTGCGGGTCCAGAGCGCCGCCTTCCCGTCGCGGAGGACCGCCTGGACGCGATAGCCGTCCCATTTGATCTCGAACAGCCAGTCGGGGTCATCGAAAGGAGCATCCGCGAGCGTGGCCCGCATGGGGGCGATGAAGTCGGGCATGAGAGCGTCGCGCGCGGACGAGAGGTCGATCTCGTCGACGGCGCGTGGCATCTCAGCCTGGAAGCGTGGCGCCACGCCATCACGCGCCTCGTCATTCGTGCGGCCTGTCTTGACGCTGTGGGGATGTTCTTCGGCGTCCCAGCCGGTGACGGCAGTCTCGCCGCGCTTGTGGATGAGCAGCCACCGCTCGCGATCCTCGTCTCCCCCGCCCCGCCTATCCGTGCGCACGATCGTGAAGCGTCCTCGCACCTTCTCGCCGTGCAGTACGAACTTGATCTCACCCTTGCGCAGGGCGGCGACCGGATCCGGTGTCTCGGCTTCCGGCTCATAGGTGCCCCAATCCCAGACGATGACGTCCCCAGCCCCGTATTGGCGCTCCGGGATCGTTCCCTCGAAATCGAAGTATTCGATCGGGTGGTCCTCGGTCCGCATCGCCAGGCGTCGTGCGGACGGGTCGAGTGTGGGTCCCTTCGGCACCGCCCAGCTGACGAGGACGCCGCCGATTTCCAATCGCACGTCGTAGTGCAGCGCCGTGGCCCGGTGGCGCTGGATGGTGAAGCGGCCGCTGCGATCGACCACGTCGCCCGGTGCCGGCTCCGGAGTCGCGGCGAAGTCACGCTTGCGCCGATATTCCTGAAGCGGCATCAGAGAGGCAGCGCGAACTCATCCAGGGTGGCCAACACGGCCGATGCGCCGGCGTCGCGCAGCACCGCCTCGCCCACCGCCGATCCGGCCAGCACGCCGATCGCCCGCATGCCCGCTGCCAACGCAGCACGCATGTCCCACGTCGAGTCACCGACGTACCAGCAGCCGGGGGCCTCGACGCCCAGCTCGCGCGCCGCCAGCAGGAGCAGGTCGGGGGCGGGCTTCGCGTGCTCCACCGCGCTCCCGTCGACGATGCGCGGCGAGTGCATCAGCTCGAGCGCTGCCAGCGAGGTCGATACCTGCTCGGCTCGCGATGACGTGGCGATCGCCCAGCTGACACCGGCCCGACCGAGCATCTTCAGGGCGGTGCGCGCGCCGGGCAACGGCTGCGGGTTGCGGTTGCGCTCGTCGAACAGCGCCCCCGCCCGACGATCGATCGCCTCCGCCGTCGCAGCATCGATCGGCATGCCAGCCACGCTCGCGACGTCGGCCGCCAACCGGCGCCCGTCCATTCCGATCATCGGGCCTAACGGGGCGCATGCAATCGGGATACGGAACTCAGCGAAGACCGCTTCCCAGGCGCCGATCCTGGCGCCGACCGTGTCGACCAGCGTGCCGTCGAGGTCGAAGATGATGGCTGGAGGCGGCGCGGCGGAGGGCATCGGTCGTACGATACCCGTCCGATGCCGATTGATCCCGCGACGCTCGACCCCGACCCGATACGCCAGCTTGCCGGCTGGCTGACCGACGCAACTGACGCGGGTGCCCCTCTCCCGAACGCGTTCGCGCTGGCGACGGCAGATGACGAGGGCATGCCATCGGTCCGGTATGTCCTGCTCAACGGGCTCGACGCCGACGGCCTGCGCTACTTCACGTACCGCGGCAGCCGCAAGGGCCGCGATGTCGCGATCAATCCGTGGGCGGCCGCCGCCTTCTGGTGGGCATCGCTCGATCGCCAGGTGCGGGTCAGTGGTTCCGTGCGCCTGCTCCCCGACGCCGATTCGCTGGCCTACTGGCAGACGCGACCACGTGGAAGCCAGCTCTCCGCCACGGTGTCTGCGCAGGGCCAGCAGATCACGTCACGCGACGAACTCGAGGACCGGGTCGCTGCGCTTGCCGCCGGAAGCCCGGGGGCATTGCCACTCGCGCCCATGTGGGGTGGATACCTGATCGTGCCACGGACCGTCGAATTCTGGGAGAGCCGCCCGGACCGCCTGCACGATCGGGTCGAGTATCGGCGCGGTGGTGACGGCTCCTGGAATCAGCGCCGCCTCCAGCCCTAGTTCGGGTGCGGAACGCATCGGCGACATGATGGCAGCGCTCATCGGGTCGTGCCGTCGGGCATACTCATGAGGTGAGCGCCCACGTCGTCGTCATCGGCTCCCTGAACATTGATCTCGTGGTGGTTGCCGACCGCCTTCCGCGGCCCGGGGAGACGGTGCTCGGCGGACAGTTCGCAACGCACGAGGGCGGAAAAGGGGCAAACCAGGCGGTCGCCGCGGCGCGAGCAGGAGCGGGAGCCCGGGTGAGCATGATCGGTGCGGTCGGGACCGATGCGCACAGCGAACGCGCGCTGGCAGCGCTGATGGCCGAGCAGGACGCGGCAGGGACGGGCGCGACCTATCTGGGATCGACGTCTCCCGCGTGCGACGCCTCGCGAACGAGCTGACCGGCATCGCCATCGTTGCAGTGGGGCCACGCGGCGAGAACCAGATTGTGGTGGCGCCGGGGGCGAACGCGGCCCTGGACCTCGATGACGACGACCGCAGCCTGATCGGCTCCGCAGATTGCATCCTGACCAACCACGAGATCCCGGTCGCAGCGACGGTCGACGCGCTTCGCACGGCCCACACCGCGGGTGTCACCGCCATCCTCAACCCGGCACCGGCGCGCGCCCTCTCGTCCGAAGTTCTCGCGCTCGGACCAATCCTGACCCCGAATGAGCATGAGCTGGTCGTCGCCATCGGCAACGAAATCACCGGCTTCGCGCTGGACGAGCTGGCCGCACGCCACAGGGGCCCGATCATCGTCACGCAAGGCCCGGCGGGGGCACTCCTGGTCGACGGCCAACGGCGCGAGCGCTTCGAGGGCCGAATCCCGGGCGGCGTCGTCGATACCACCGGTGCGGGCGATACCTTCTGCGGCGTTCTCGCCATGTGGCTCGCCGAAGGCCACACGCTGGATGAGTCCATCGGTGCGGCGAATGGGGCTGGTGCCATGTCGGTCAACGCTGCCGGCGCACGCGAGGGCATGCCGACCCGCGCGGCGCTGGAGGCATTCCTCGGCCACGGCTGAGCCTTCTCCGACCATTGTCGAAACGCGCCTCGACTTCGGCACGCGATCTGCGTACGAGGGCAGCATTGATCTGCACCACAACCTGAAGGAGACCGATGGACGCCATCTCCCTGCTCACGGCCGACCATGCCAAGGTCAAGAAGCTGCTCTCCGACGGAGAGGAGACGACCGAGCGCGCCGCAGCGACGCGTACGGACCTGTTCGAAAAGATCAAGGCCGAGATGCTCATCCACGAACGGATCGAGGAGGAGATCTTCTACCCGGCGCTGAAGTCACATCCCAAGGCGAAGGACATCGTGCTCGAAGGCTATGAGGAGCATCACGTCGTCGACGAGATCATGGGCGAGCTCGAGGCTCTCCCCGTGACGGATGAGACCTGGGGCGCGAAGTTCAAGGTCATGAAGGAGAACATCGAGCACCACATCGAGGAGGAGGAGGGCGAAATGTTCAAGACCGCGCGCCAGGTCTTCGAGGCCGATGAGCTCGAGAGCCTCGGTGCCCGCATGGCGGAACTCAAGCAGCTCGGCCAGCAGGTCGGACCAGCCTGACCAGCACAGCACAGCACGAAAAGGAAGGATCACCATGGGCCACGATCAAGAAGACGAGCAATCTCAGGACACCAAGTCGGGCGCGGCGAGCGACGAAAATGCCGTTAAGAGCTCCGGCGGAGTGACCGGAGGCGAGAAGTCGCTCAGTGCCGATGGCACGACGAGCGGCGGCCTCGGCAGCGGCGCGAACGCTGGTACTGGCGGCGACGTCGGCAACTGGGACGAAGGTGGGCCCGCCACGGATGCAGGAGCTGCGACCGAGGACGAGAAGATCACCTATCCGGCCGGAACGTCCGCATCCGCGATCGGCGATTGGAGTGCCCGCCAGTCCGGCAGCGGCCGCGAGTCGGACCCGGAGAACGCTGGCAAGGGCGACGACGGCGCGACGTAGGAGCTCGTCCGACGGATCGACCCCGAGGATCAAGCTCAAGGTCCTACAAAGCCGCAGACCCCTCCGGGAGGCCGGAGGGGTCTGGGACATCTGGGAGGGAGTTATGAGCCGGGATCGAATGACGGTTGAAAGGCCATCCCGCGACCGCGAGCTCATCAGGTCTACGTTGGACGCCCACCATCTGTATCAGGCTCAACCTTACACGTGACCGCTCCGCAAACGGCGGCCGACTCGGGCTCGCTTAACTCCCAGAGGCTCATGCCCCGGCATGGCGGTTGCTCAGGGTGAGACAACCCCGACCGGTCACTCTGGGGGGAACAGAGGGGCCGGCCGGGGTACCTGTCTACCCTACACCGCGCCGCGATGACCCACGCCCCGATCACGACGCGAATAAAAATTTTCGGGGGAGTCGGCGCCGTAGCGTTCGGCCCCGGGACCATCGACCTATGGCAAGTTCGAAAGCCGAGCCCCGATGATCGCGGCATGCCGCCTCCCGTACTCTTGATCTTAATCGCTGTGACGTTCGTGGTGGTGCTGTGTCTCGCGCTGTGGGGCATCGCCGAAATGACAGGTGGCGCTGGCTCCGAGGACGGAGAACCGACGCACTAGCGTCCGCCTGTCGCGCACCGAAAGAAGGGACGCGGGGTCACAAATTCAGCAGGCGCATGCCACCCGTTCGGTAGTGTCCTGGTGCGCAGACTGAATGCTCTATTACCAGACCAGTCGGAACTCATGCTTGATCATCTACGCGTTATTCGCAGGCTCAACATCGTGAGCGCGATGGCGGCGGCCAGGGCAAGTGCGATGGCCAAGTCACGGCTGACGAGCAGTTCCACCGGATGCGGACCCTTTCCAGGCACCGAGACGGCCGACAAGGGGGCACCAGCCGGATGGTGACCATACGCACCGCGTCAAGCAGGCAAGCCGGACTCACGTCGATGAGCGCGACTGACGCGAGGCCAAGTTATCCCTGCGGCGGCCCATCGCTCGATGAAACGCTGACCTTCGGTGCAAGAATC
>JBBJNX010000276.1:0-3805 GCA_037721115.1 Candidatus Limnocylindria bacterium | reverse complement strand
CAATGCGACGGCCGGCGACGGAGCCGTCGGAGGCGCAGCGTCCGCTTGCTGCCCGGACGGAGTACGTTCTGCCACCGAATCCGCTCCGCCTCGGGGCCTCCCAGCTGCGTTGGCTCGTCCGGCGCCCGATCACCTACCTGCATGCGCTCGCCTACCTGCTGACGCGGCGACATGAGCACGGGTCGCGGCTGCGGACCCTGGCGCACTTCGTCATGGGCGCCGAGGTCGCCAACCGCCTGCGCACCTCCGGAAGACGCTCGCCCCGAGCGTGGCGCGCCGCATCCAGCGCATCTACCACGGCCTGGAGCTCGGCACGTACGCGCAACTGGGCGAGGGCAGGTCGGCGACGCCGACCATCGTTTCGGTCGGACAGCTCAAGGAGAAGAAGGGACTGAGGTACCTCGTGGAGGCCGTCGCCATGCTCCGCGACCGCGGGTTGGACGTGGCCTGCCGCATCATCGGCGATGGCCCGCTCCGCGCCGACCTCTCGGATCTCATCGAGTACCATCGGCTCGGCGACCGGGTCGAACTGCTCGGCGCTCTGCCGCACCACGAGGTCATCCGTCACTACGCCGCCGCGCGCATCTTCGCTCTCCCATGCGTCGTCGCCGAGGACGGGGACCGGGACGGCATCCCGAACGCCATTCTGGAGGGGATGGCGAGCGGCCTGGCGGTCATCTCGACACCGATCTCGGGCATCCCCGAGGTCGTGAACCACGAGACCACCGGGCTCCTGATCCCCCCAGGGGATTCATCCGCACTGGCAGATGCGATCGAGCGGCTCTTGCGTGATGAGGAGCTGGGCAGCCACCTCGGCAGTGGCGGCCGGGCTTTCGTGATCGACGCCTTCGACATGCACCGCAACGCAGAGCGCCTGCTCGAGGCCTTCAACCATCGTGCCTGAGACGACGAGGCGCGCGGCCATTCGGCAGGGCGTCTTCATCATCTGGGGTCCACCCATCAAGGGGCGGCGAAGCCTCGTATTGGGAACCGATCTCGGGCTGGACGAGGTCGCGTACCTTGCGGATGCGTGGTGGCCCGGGCTCGCGCGCGACCCGCTGAAGTATCCGCGGCTCGCATGGCGCACGGTGCGATTGCTCGCGCGTCGCCGCCCGCGCGTCGTCTTCGTGCAGAGCCCGCCGACGCTGGCGGTATGGGCGGTCGCGGCATACGCTGCCATGAGCGGCGCCCGATTTGTGATCGACGCACATAGCGATGCGTTCCAGCGCGCCCGCTGGACGCGACCTCGCTGGCTGAACCGTATGGTTGCGCGGCGTGCCACCGCCACGCTCGTCACCGATCCGTATTGGGCCGGCCGGATCACCGCCGATGGCGCCGTTGCCATCGTGGTGCCGGACATTCCGACTGGAGTCGAGGCGGCGGGAGCAGATCGGGATGCGCTGGGCGACGGATTCCACCTGCTGGTCGTGAACACATGGAGCCCCGACGAGCCACTCAGCGCCGTCCTCGAGGCGGCCGCCGATCTTCCCGAGGCCGCGTTTCACGTCACCGGCCGCCGGGATGCGCGGCTCGACGCGCTGGGCCAGCTGCCGGCCAACGTTCACTTCACCGGATTCCTGCCCGACGATGAATATGCTCGGCTCATGTCTTCTGTCGACGCCGTTGTCTGCCTCACCACGCGCGACCACACCATGCAGCGTGGTGCGTGCGAGGCGTTGTCGAAGGCACGCCCCATCATCACCAGCGACTGGGGGCTTCTCCGCAGCTATTTCTCCCGGGGGACGGTGCACGTGGACAACACTGCCGAAGGAATACGGGATGGCATTCGGCGGCTGATGACGCACTATGCAGCCTACACCGCGTCCATCGCCGATCTGCGCAAGGACCGCATCGACGAATGGGACACGCGGCGTGCCGCCATGATTGATCTCATCGCCACGCCCCCGCAGCCGGGGGCGATTCGACGCCGAGGAGGGTTGGAATGACCACGGTCAGCATCTTTGGGTTGGGCTACGTCGGTTCGGTTTCGGCCGCGTGCCTCGCAGCACAGGGTTTCGACGTCATCGGCGTCGACGTCAGCCAGATCAAGCGCGACATGATCAGCTCGGGCAGGAGCCCGATCGTCGAGGAGGGGCTCGACGAGCTCATGTCCGCTGGGGTCGAGCAGGGCCGAATCCGAGCGACCGACGATGCGGCATCCGCCGTCCGGGACAGCGATCTGTCGTTCATCTGCGTCGGGACGCCGAGCCGCGCGAACGGCAGCCTGGACCTGACCGCAGTCGAACGAGTTGCAGAAGCCATCGGTGAGGCGCTTGCCGTGAAGGACGGACCGCACACCGTCGTCGTCCGCAGCACCATGCTCCCGGGCAGCACCGAGGAGCGGGTCATCCCAGCGCTCGAACGAGCATCTGGAAAGCGCGCCGGAGTCGACTTTGAGGTGAGCTACAACCCCGAGTTCCTGCGTGAGGGATCCTCGATCCGCGATTTCCACCATCCTCCATTCACTATCATTGGAGCCGAGTCGACCGAGACCGTCGGTCGCGTCGCCGAGCTCTACGCCGGCGTCGAGGGCGAGACGTTCCCCGTACCGATTCGCGTCGCTGAGATGGTCAAGTACGTGAGCAACGCCTACCACGCGCTCAAGGTCGCCTTCGCTAACGAGATCGGCGTGCTGGCGCAGGCGCACGACATCGACAGCCATCAGGTGATGGACATCTTCGTCCAGGACCGGAAGCTGAACGTGTCCCCGGCTTACCTCCGGCCCGGATTTGCGTTCGGTGGATCATGCCTCCCAAAGGACCTTCGGGCGCTCATCCATGATGCCCGCCGCCTGGACCTCCAGACCCCCGTCCTGGAGGCGATCCTGCCGAGCAACCAGCGCCACGTGGAGCGTACGTTCGAAATGATCCAGGGGCTCGGGAAGCGACGCATCGGCGTGCTGGGCCTGAGCTTCAAGGCGGGCACCGACGACCTGCGCGAAAGCCCGCTCGTGACGCTGGTCGAACGGCTGATCGGGCGCGGCTACGAGGTCAGCGTCTATGACCGCAACGTGTCGCTGGCCAACCTGCATGGGATGAACCGCGCGTACATCGAGCGCGAGATCCCGCACGTGGTTTCGATCATGACCGACTCCATCGAGAAGGTCCTCGAGCACGCGGAGGTCCTGATCATCGGCAACGGTGATCCAGCCTTCGCGGCAGCCGTGGCCGATCGTCGCCCCGGCCAACACGTCATCGACCTCGTGCGCATCAGCACCGAGCGTCCCTCCGACGACGAATATCACGGAATCGCCTGGTAGGGCATCTCCTGCGGGTACCCGAATTCCTGTCCGCGGCGTAGTACGGAGGGACCCGCTGCGGGGTAGAGTCGGGTGCGGTCATGTGAACTGCGGAAAGGGATGAGGTCCAGTCGGTCGCTCCCGCGGAGGCTCGGGGGCGATGGGACCTGTTGACCATGGGCCCGACCCGGTGCCGGACATAGGGTGGCTTAACAGAGCTTAACCCTCGCACCGGAGAAACCATCCCTCATGCGTTACAAGGCCACCCCGATCGCGTCCCGCGGGGCCCAGCGGCGGCAGCCCGCCGCCTCGATCTCTCGACCCGTGCGGTCCACGACCCCGCCGATCCTGAACTGGATCCTCACGCTTCCGATGCTTGCTCTCCTTCCGGTGCTCCTCGTGCCGTTGCTTGTCCTGGCCGTCAGCGGCCAGACGCTCGCCGTAGCCGGGACGCTGCAACCCACAGGGACGATCGTGGTGTCTGGGACCAACTACGCCAAGGGCGAATACGTCGAGCTGTCGTGGGATGGGAAGCCGGTCGCGTGGTTGCCGTCAACGAAGATCGAT
>JBBJNX010000275.1:0-3812 GCA_037721115.1 Candidatus Limnocylindria bacterium | reverse complement strand
GGCGGCTTCGAAGACCTCGGGCACTTCCGTGCAGTAGATGACGATGGCATTGCCCCCCGCCGCGTATTCGCGCAGCAGTCGGTAGATCTCGCGTTTGCTGCCGATATCCACGCCGCGGGTGGGCTCCTCGAGCACGAGGATGTGTGGCCGGCCGATGATCGCCGCGGCGATCGCGATCTTCTGCTGGTTCCCGCCGCTCAACGAGCGGATCGGTCGGCTGGTGGAATGGGCCTTGACCCGGAACCGATCGACCGCGTCACGAGCCAGACTCGCCATCCGACCCCGACGCAGGACGCCGAGGGGTCCGCTGATCTGGTCGCCAAGGCGCGACACCAGGTTCTCGCCGATGGACAGGTTGCTGAACAGGCTGGCCTGGCGATCCGCCGAGACGAAGGCGCTGGCGCCTGCCAGGTCACGCCGCTGACCGCTCAGTTCCGCGCGGCCAGTGGCGGGCTCGAGGCCGGCCATCGACCGTACGAGTTCCCGCGCCCCGGAACCCTCCACGCCGACGAGCGCGACGATGCGCCCGGCCTGGACATCGAGGTCCACTCCGACGAACTCGCCCCCCGCATGGCTCCAGCCCTCGAGCCGGAGCATCGAGGTGCCTTCCTCCATGGCGGCAGCCGCGAGTTCCGCTTCGCGTGCCGACGTCCCGACCACGAGTTCCTGGGCGATCGCCTCCTGGGTGAGGGCCTCGCCGGCCAGCACCTGGGCGGTCCGACCGTCGCGCACGATGGCGACCGCGTCGCAATGGGCCACGAGCTCGGCCAGCCGATGGGACACGAGGATCACCACCCGGCCGGCGGCTGCCAGCGCATGCATGCGCCGGAACAGGTCGTCGGACTCCTCCTCTGTCAGGGCGGAATTGGGTTCATCGAACAGGAAGACGCGGGCATCCTGCGCGAGCGCCCGGGCGATCTCCGTGCGCTGCTGGATGGCCAGGGTCACGGAAGCCAACGGGCGATCCGCGACGCCCTCGATGGCCATCTCTTCGAGCAGTCGTCGTTCGCTGGCATTCACCCCGTGGCGCAGCCACCGACTGCGCTCCCTTCCGACGACCACGTTCTCGGCCACCGTCAGGTTCGGGAAGAGCTGGGGTTCCTGGTGGACGACCGCGACCCGCTGCCAGCCGAGGGTGGACGACCACGGCTCGCCGTCGATCGTGATCGCGCCGTGGTCGGCGGTCGCCTCGCCGGCAAGGATCTTGACCATCGTGCTCTTGCCGGCCCCATTCGGGCCCGCCACCCCGAGGATCCGGCCCGGCCGTGCGTCGAGCTCAAGGTCCGCCAGTGCGATCGTGTCGCCGTAGCGCTTGCTGAGGCCGCGGATGACGACGCCTTCACGCGCCGGGGAGGGTTCCTCCGGCGTCGGCCGGGCGCCGATCATCGACCGCTTCGCCGGGTGAGCTGATCCAGCACGACCGCTCCGATCGTCACGCTGCCGAGCAGCATCTGCTGCGCGAAGGTGTCGGCGCGCAGGACGGCCAGGCCGTTGGTCAGGATCGCCAGCAGGAGGGCACCGAGCAGCGTCCCAACGACGGTTCCCCGACCGCCGGACAGGCTCGCCCCGCCGATGATGACCGCCGCGAAGACGGGGAAGAGCAGCGACTGACCGCCGCTCGGGCTGGCGGACCCGACGAACGCGAAGTCGAGCACCGCCGCGAGACAAGCCATCATGCCGGCCAGGATGAAGGCCGCGAATTTGTACTTGCGAACCGGTAGCCGGGCGAGCGTGGCCGCCTGGGGATTGCCGCCGATCGCCTTCAGTCGAAACCCGAAGAGGGAGCGCCCGAGCAGGAACGCGAACAGCAGGGCCGCACCGAGCATCCAGAGCCCTTGCATCGGGAAACCGAACGGCAGCGCCTGGTTACTGAGGCCGGTGAAGAAGGACAGCTGGGCCGGGTCAAGCGGACGACCGGTCGCCGGGTAGGCCGGGTTGTAGGTCTGGGTCTTGCCCAGGAACAGCGTGAAGCCAAAGATCAGCGTGCTTGCCCCGAGCGTCGCGATGAACGAGGGCACCTTCACGATCGTCGTGAAGAACCCGTTGAACAGGCCGACCGCGATGGCGACGAGGAACGCCAGCCCGATCGCCCCGTAGACCGACAGCCCGGCATTCATCCAGCTCACGGCAAGGACGGTCGCGCACAGGCCGTAGAGCGCACCGAAGGACAGGTCGATCTCGCCAACGACGATGACCAGGGTCAGGCCCATCCCGACGATCGCGATCGTGCTCATCGCCCGGAGCAGGCCGAGCAGATTGGCGATGCCGATGAATCGGCCCTCGGATAGCACCGCGAAGACGCCCGCGATGACGAGGACGGCCAGCAGCAGGCCCCCGATCCGGGCGATGCTCGACCCGGCGAAGCGCAACCGCTCCTGGAGCGTTCCGCCAGGGGTGGTGTCGAGGATCCGTGGTTCGCTGCTCATCGCTCCGTTACCGCTGTGCTGGGGTCGAGTACCCATCGTGCCACGCGCGACACGCCTGGGGAACGGGGAAGGGCCGGTCGCCCGGCCCTTCCATCGCTCGAACTGACCGGACTCGGACTACTGGGCGTCGAGGATCGCCTGGAGGTCCTTGCGGGCCTGGGCGGAATTCTCCTTGGTCACCGGCAGGAGCTCCTGACTGTTGGGCAGGATCTTGCCGTTCTTGAGGAACTCAGCGCAGGCGAGTGCACCGAAGCCGGCCTGCTCAGACCACTTCTGGTCAAGCGCCGCCACCTGCGTGCCGGCATCGATCGCGTCGAGCTGGCCAAGGCTGACATTCCAGCCGATCGTATTGATCTGGCCCTCCTTGCCCGCTTCCTTGATCGCCCGATAGGCGTGCTCCGCACCGATATCCACGTTCTCGATGAACTGGACCGTGGGGTTGCCGGCGAGGAACGCCTTGTACGCATCGAGGGTCTTGGCGGCGTCGAAGGTGGTGGCCAGTGCATTCGTCTCATCGTTGACGAAGGTGGCGTCCGGGATGGCCGCCATGATCGTCTCCTTGAAGAACTTCATCCGGCCCTGGGCCCAGAACGCGGTCGGGTCACCGCCGGACACGGCAAAGACCTTGAGGTCCTTGCTGTTGTCCTTCATCCACTTGAGGACGATCTCCGCGGCCTGCGTGCCTTCCTTCTCCGGGATCTGGGTGAAGTTGGTGAACTCGTTGCCGTTCGAGGTCACGCCGACCGTGAAGACCGGTACGCCCTTGGACAGGGCGGTGTTGGTGATCGCCGTGAAGGCGTTGGAATCGGGCGGCTCGATGGACAGGCAGTCCACCTGGTCGGTGTTGAGCAGGGCCTCGATCTGGGCGATCTGAGCCGGCACGTCGATGCCCGACTCGGACACGGGCGCGATGGCCTGGCCGTTCATCGGCAGGATCGCCTGCGCGTCCACGATCGTCTTGTCATACCCGGCCTTGTACTGCGCCGAGAACAGCGGGATGCTGGCCGACTGGTAGCTGAAGACGTAGTTGATCTTCTCGCCGCTGGCGAGTTTGGCCGCGGTGCGCGGCGCGAGGGTGAAAGTGGTGCCGTCCTTGAGCGGAGCGACGAAGGGCAGGCCCGTCAGACCGGCCGCACTGGCGCCGGCCACGACCGACGCGATCGCGGAGGGCAGCGCGGAGGCGATCGCCGACGCCGCAGCGGACACCTCCGCCGGCTTGGGGACGCTTGGCGCCGCCGCGCCACTACAGGCTGCGGCCAGGATGCTCGCGCCGGCCACCAAGGCCACAACGGAGCGGTTTGCGATGCGCATGATCGGGGTCCTCCTCTTGCCACGCCACCATCCCGCGAAGGGGCGTGGGGCGCGCCCATTGTCGACACGTCGTTC
>JBBJNX010000274.1:0-3813 GCA_037721115.1 Candidatus Limnocylindria bacterium | reverse complement strand
GAATGGAAGCCCCATCAAGTTGAACGGGTGACGGGCCGCACCATCAGATGAGACGCCGGAGGCGAAGGCGCAGAGCGATCGACTGAGCCTCGAGCGGCCGGACAGGCGAAGAGCAGAGAGCGAAGCGTGGTGGATGCGCTCGGGATCGATGCGGAAGAGGAGCGGCCGAATGGGCCGGTAGGCAGCGATGCGCCAGGCGCTCACCGCGGCTCAGTCGTCGCGTGCGCGGGGAAAGGCCATCTCCTCCGGGTAGACCGGCGGGAGCAGCTCGCCCGCGTCATCGAGCGACGGGCGAGCGGGATCGGGCGACATGTACTCGTGCCAGACCTCGGCGCCGGCCGTCGGCGGATCATCGAGCTCCTTGATGGCAACGATGCCCTCGAACCGGATGGATCCGGCCTCGCCGTCATCGGTCTCGAAGTCGTCCTCGTATTGCGGGGCCATCTCGACCGCCCGACCGAGCGCCGCCTCCTCATCGGAGCCGTCCACCAGGATCACGCGATCCTCGACCAGCGTCGCCATCTCGGGGTCACCGGAGAGGTAGGCGTAGCGGAGCTGAACGGCAAACCAGCCGGAGGGCTCAACGATGGTGGCATCGGTGTTCACAGCGTGGGTGACTCTTCGCCGATGACGGTCTGCGACTGTTCGCGCAGAAACTGCTGCACGTAATATGGTCCGAGTCCGCTCTTCCCAGACGAGCCCGAACCCTTCCAGCCACCGAAGCTCTGGATGCCGGGCCAGGCGCCGGTCGTGGCACCCGCGCGTCGGTTCACGTAGACCACGCCCGCCTGGATCGTGTCGAGGAAGCGCTTCACCTCGGCATCGTCCCTGCTGAAGATGCCCGCGGTCAGTCCATAGGCGCTGGCATTGGACTCCTCGAGTGCCTGGTCGAGCGAGTCAACCTCGCCGATCACGAGGAAGGGCACGAACAGCTCGTCTCGGAAGAGCCGATGCTCGAGCGGCAGCCCGGTGACGACGGTTGGCGTCGGGTAGAAGCCCCGCTCGGTGTCGCCGTCACGCAGGATCTCGCCGCCGATCTCGATGGTGCCACCATCCGATCGAGCGTCGTCAGATGCCTTGGTGAAGGTGTCGAGCGCGCGCTGATTGATGACCGGCCCCATCCAGGTTTCACGCTTCGTGGGATCGCCGACCGTGATGCCGCGCGTCTTCTCCACCAGCTTGTCGACGAACTCGCGCGCAACCTCCTTATCGACATACACGCGCGAGTTGGCGCTGCATTTCTGCCCGTCGAAACCGAAGGCCGAGCGCATGACGCCTTCCGCGGCCTCGTCGAGATCCGCGCTGCGGGTCACGATCGCCGGGTTCTTGCCGCCCATCTCGGTGATGATCGGGCGCGGGAAGTCCTTGGTGAAGCTGCGATAGAGCTTCATGCCGACCTCGTACGAGCCGGTGAAGACCATGCCGTCGATACCAGGGTTCTCCTGGAGCTCGGCGCCGACCGTCTCTCCCGGTCCGGTGACGAGGTTGAAGACACCATCCGGCAGGCCGGCGTCGCGCAGCGCCTCCCCGAACTTCCAGCCGGAGAGCGGCGCGTCGGAGGATGGCTTGAGGACGACCGTATTGCCGGCGATCATGGCGCCGCCGGCCGGGCCGCCGGCCAGCGCCATCGGGAAGTTGAACGGGCTGATGACGCCGAACACGCCGTACGGGCGCAGGATGGACCGTGTCCGCTCGATGGGGGAGAGGGAGCCGAGCGGCTTCACGAATCCATCGGCCTTTTCGAACTCGTCGCCGTAGTAGCGCAGCAGGTCGGCGGTCTCCTCCACGTCACCGAGGGCCTCGAGCCGGTTCTTGCCGACCTCGAGGGTCATGAGCGCCGCGTAGTCGAACTGCCGCTCGCTGATCAGGTCGGCAGCCTTGCGCAGGATGGCCAGGCGTTCCTGCCAGGGCGTGTCGCGCCACGCCAGGAAGGCGGCGCGGGCGGCATCGATCGCGTCGCGGACGTCCTGGCTGCCGCCGACCGGGAAGCGGGCGACGACGAGATCGGTGTCGATCGGCGAACGATCATCGAACGTTTCGTTTGCCGTGCGCTCTTCGCCGCCGATCAGCATTGGGTAGGTCCGGCCGAGGTCGGCACGAGCTCGTTCGACGGCCGCGTCGAAGGAGGACTGGAGCTCCTCGTTGTCCGCGGACAGGGTTGCGTAGGTGATCTTCATGCGCGGCGTCGTGGTGCTCATCCGGTCGTGTGCCTCAACCTCGCTTCGTGGGGTGTTGCTGATTATCGCACCGCTCCGAGGGGTGGCGCGTTGGACGAATCCTCGACTCCCTCGATGCATCGAGGGGAATCAGTCCGTGGGCGTGTCTTGGCGTGATTCCCACGGTACGGTGAGGGATTGCGCCCGGAACAGGGTCCGCGTGGATCTGGCTCGATGCATCGAGGCGAATCACATTGCGGGCGGAAAAACGCCGAAGGTCAGGCTCCGGGGGGAGAAGAGCCTGACCTTCGGACCCGGGCATGATATCTGCCGCGTTTGGCGGCCGCAACCGTTTTTGCGCACGGAAAGCCCCGGACCTATTTATTCAGGCTGCTGGTTCGGTGGCAAGGTGAAATAGCCCGAGGTTCAGCCGCAGCGAGGATCGCCGCGCGCTCATGAGATAGGCGCGCCCGCGGTCGCCGTACAGCCGTGGCAGGAGGTCGTGCGCGGTCGCCGCATCGACCAGGTCGAGCCGCGCGTGGACGACTTTGATCTTGAATCCGTTTCGCAGCCACCAGCCCGTGCGGCGCTGGGTGGCCTCCATCACGTGCTCGACGACCTCTGGCTCGAGGAGCGCGGCGACATCATCGCGCCCGTAATGACCGATAACGATCAACCGACCGCCGGGACGCAACACGCGTTGGGCTTCTGCCACTGCAGGCAGCGAGGTGTCATCGGGATCGATGAGGCTGGTGAGTACCACGTCGACGGTCCCGTCCCGGAGCGGCAATCGTGTCGCCGAGCCTTCGACGATTCGAATATTGGGCTGGTGCGCATCCGCGGCGCGGCGGCGCGCCTCGGCCAGGAGCGCGGGGTTGGACTCGATGCCGTAGGTGCGGCCCGTGCGTCGCGCCAGCAACATCGGGTAGTGGCCGATGCCTGTCCCCACATCCGCGATGCGCTTGCCGCTGAGCGGGACGATCCGCTCGATCGCGGCGAGCACCTTGCGATCTGGATCGATGGCCGCGCCCAGCCTGGCGTGGAGCGCGGGATCGGCGTCTGTCCACTCCGGCAGGATCGGGCGAATCAGGGCACCTTGACGCGCAGCTCGGCCGGCTCATCGTCGTCAAGCGTGAGCAGGTCGTTTCCGGCCAGGATCTGGAGGTCGAATTCGACCGGGCCCGCCGCCTCGCGGGTGACATCGAGCTCGATCGTGAGCGTGGCATCCGGAAACAGCGGCCCCCAGCCGATCGAGGTCGTGCCCTCCGGTTCGCCCATTTCGCCTGGACCGATGACCCACTTCGTCCACGGCTGCACCAGCGGCGGGCCGCCTTCCGCGATGCGGTCCTCGCTCGGGGTGAACGGAGCTATGGAGAGCGTCTCGTTCAGCTCCGTCGACCAGCGGAGCACCAGCTCGTCGATGCGCTCCTCGGCGGCACTCGTTACGGTGACCGTCAGCGTGCCGCCTTCGTCACCGATCTCCGACGCCACGGTTGCCGTGACCACGCTGGGATCGGTCTCGTCGGGTGGCTCGAGGCTGAGCGAGGGTGCCGGCGTCGGAGTGGGAGAGGCGGGCTCAGACGGCGCCTGTGAGGATGAGGCTGCCACGCTCGGCGGCGGTGTCGATGCGTCCACGGATGCACTCGCTGACGGCGAC
>JBBJNX010000273.1:0-3849 GCA_037721115.1 Candidatus Limnocylindria bacterium | reverse complement strand
GGCGGGGGGGGCTCGCCTGGGGGTGCCTGCGCGGGTTGGCTGGGGGGTACGCCCGCGCAACGGAGCCGTCAAGCAACATTTCCTCGATCAATCGAGGCAGGGGCGCAGATCCGGCGTTACTCGCCGAGGCCGTATTCCTTGATCTTGGCGTAGAGGAGGCGCCGATAGATCCCGAGCTCATCGGCTGCCTTGGTTCGGTTACCCCCGGCCCGATCAAGCGCCTCCTTGATGAGCTGGCGTTCCAGGGTCGCCACCTGGTCCTTGAAGGCGCCGCCGTTGATGTGGCCGGCGTCGGTGGCAATCTTCTCGTCCGCATCGGCCTTGGCGTCCGCGGCGTCGAGCTGGCTGCGACGGTCGGAGAGCTCAGCCTCGTCATCCTCGAGGCGCGTCCGTCGCTCCGCCAGGCGTTGGCGATCTCGGGCTTCGCGGGTGTCGCCGAAGGGAAGATGCTCGATCGTGATGGGATTACCGCGCGACAGAACCACAGCGCGCTCGATCGCGTTCTCGAGCTCGCGGACGTTGCCGGGCCAGTCGTAATCGGTCAGGCGGGTCATCGCGTCCTCGCTGATGGCCGTCGGGATGGCTCCGGGCGAGTGGCGGAACTTCACCAGGAAATGCTCCACCAGCAGGGCGATGTCGTCCTTGCGCTCGCGAAGCGGCGGCATGTGGATGTGGATCACGTTGAGGCGGTAGTACAGATCCTCGCGGAACTTCCCCTTGGTGACCTCCTCCGACAGATTGCGGTTGGTGGCGGTGATGACGCGGATGTCGATCTTGATCGGCGTATTGGAGCCGATCCGCTCGAACTCGCGCTCCTGGAGAATCCGCAGCAGCTTGGTCTGGGTGCCCGGCGTCATCTCGCCGATCTCGTCGAGAAAGATGGTGCCCTTATTGGCGGACTCGAAGCGGCCCTTGCGCATGGTCATGGCGCCGGTGAACGAGCCTTTCTCGTGGCCGAACAGCTCGGTCTCGAGGAGGCTTTCCGGCAGCGCCGCGCACGACACCTTCACCAACGGATGCGGATTTCGCTTGCTGGCCCGATGCAGCGCCTCCGCGATCAGCTCCTTGCCCGTGCCGCTTTCGCCGGTGACGAGGACGGTCGCGTCCGAGGGAGCCACTTTGCCGATGAGCTTGAACACCTCGAGCATCGGCTTCGATGAGCCGACGATGCGCTCGCGATCGGCCTCGCGCTTGCCGAGCTCCAGGCGGAGTGCGCTCACCTCGGAACTCATATCTGCGTGTTCGAAGACGCGCCTGAGGGTCGCGAGCAGATCGTCGATCTCGAACGGCTTGGTGACGTAGTCGTACGCGCCGTGCTCCATGGCCTTGATGGCGGTGCTCGAACCTCCGAAGGCGGTCATCACGATGACCTCGAGCTCACCATGCTCTCGCTTGAGCTGGCGCAGGACCGCGATGCCGTCCTGATCCGGCAGCTGGATGTCCATCATCACGAGGTCGGGCAGATCCTTGGCGATCTGCTGGATCGCCTCGGCGCCGGTCGAAGCGGTGCGGACCGCGTACCCTTCCTCGCTCAGAAGGTCGTCGAGCAGGCTCCGGATCTCGTGCTCGTCGTCAACGACCAGCACAGACCGTATGGGTTCGGCCAATCGATAGCTCCTCTGCCCATCCCCCGGTTTCCTCGTGAAAGTATGCCACCCGTCCGAATTGCGTACAACAGCCGGTGATGGAGTGGGAAGGCGGCCGCCAGCAGGTGCTTCCGCAAGGGTTAGCTTAGTCCCTTAGCTAAGTCCACCGCCCGGGGACTATTGACCGCTTGGCGACGCCTCGACCGGGATGGAGGCCGGCGTGGAGGGCAGGGGGACCGGCGTCGGCTCCGGGAAGAGGCGCGATGGCAGGCCCGCAAGGGAGAGAACGAGAACGAGAACGAAGATCCCCAGGATCGTCAGGATCCATGGACGCGCAAGGCGATCTTCGCGCGTGGCCAGCGACTTTCGGTAGCCCGGCTCGTTGCGGGAAGGATCGGAGCGCGGGGTCTGGCTCGTCATGCGTCGGCTTCATCTCCAGGTGGCGGTGATTTCGCTGGTGGCGCTGGTCTGGTGCGGTGCGCAAGAGCGGCCAACGTAGCACTGGTCGTGGTAACGCTGGTTTGAAGCCAACCGTCCGCCGTCGCTACGCTTCGGCTCCAACCGACAACACGCCGACGTCCGAGCCGCGTGGCCCGCACGGCACTGATGCCGAGCGTCCAGGCCAGCAACCCCAGCGAACCGACGATGATCAGGGCGAGGGCCACGACGGCCAGGTCGAGAATCAGTCCCACGGCGCGCGAAGGGTAGCAGATTGACCGCTCAACGGGCGTTCCGCATGGAGGGCACGCCGATACCGATGAACCCTGCACTGGCGCAGATGGCACCGCTCACGATCAGCACCATCGCGGATCCGATGATCCCCGCCAGCCATCCGGAGAGCGCCATCGAAGCCGCGATCGACCCGAATACCAGCGCCTGGCGGCTCGACACGACTCGGCCCATCAGCCGCTGCGGCGTGCGCTGCTGGAAGAGCGTCACCGTGGGGATGATGAAGAGCATGTTCATGGCGCCGGTGAAGAAGAAGGCGATCATGGCCAGCACCGGATCGGTCACCAGGCCGGCTACCACCAGTGAGATGCCCATTCCGATGAACCCGGCAATGACCAGGGGCCCCTTCGGCAATCGGTCGCCGATCGCACCCACCGCGATCCCGGCCAGCACGCTGCCGACCGCGATCGCGGTCAGGAGCAGGGAATACATCTGTTCGAAGCTCATCCCGCCGCGGGCGACGACGTCACGCGCGTAGAGCAGGCTGACCACGATTTCGGCACCCACCGCCACCTGGGCGAGCGTCGAGAGAAGCGTGTTCGACAGGAGTGCTGCCTCGCCCCACAGGAACGTGAAGCCCTCCCGCATTTCGCGCCAGACCACGCGCACCGAGATCCTCTCCGCGGCCACCTCCACCTGGCGTGGAACCAGCATCGCCCAGATGAGGACCCCTGAGACGAGATACGTCCCGGCATCCAGCACGAATGCGGCGCCGATGACGGAGCTGAGCGCCGTCACGATCAGGCCAGCAATTGGGAAGCCGATGAGGTCCGCGGCGGTCTCCGGCACCGACATTGCCGAGTTCGCCGAGACGAGCTCCCGTTCCTCGACCACAGCCGGCACGATCGCGGTCTTGGCCGGCCGAAAGAGGAGCGTCACGGTCGAGATGAGGAACGCCGCCAGGTACACGAGACCGATATGGATCTCGAAGGCGAACGGCACCAACAGCACCAGTCCGGCGCGGACCACGTCGCACGCGATCATCGTCCGGCGACGGTCCCATCTGTCCACGAGCACGCCGGCCAGCGGTCCGAGGAGCACGCTCGGGACGGCGGTGGCGGCGAAGGTCAATCCGAGCTCGAGCTCGCTGCCGCGGGTCGCGACCAGCGCGCCCAGCGCGATGATGTGAATCCGATCGCCGAGCAGCGAGATGAGCTGGCCGACCCAGAGCAGCGAGAAGTTCCGATTGCGCACCAGGCGCAGGTATGGGGATTGAGCTCGCGGCACGGCTACGTCCCCGGCGGCCGCCCCGCCACGGTCGGCTGGGATCGAGGAGGCGTCTGAATACGCGAGACCCGCCCCGAAGGCGCCGGCGGCTGCCTGACGCATCGGCGCATGACCGATCGCGAGCGCGCCGCGCGACGGCGCCTCGGCACGCGTCATCGAGTACACGATCGTCCAGAAGATGCCCAGGGCCAGGAGCACGTCGCCGATGCTGATCACGTCGCGGATGTAGGGGATCGGCAGCGGAATGACGTCGCCGAACAGACCGCCGGAGGCGACGAAGCCGGCGATCGTATCGGTCCGGAGGAGG
>JBBJNX010000272.1:0-3859 GCA_037721115.1 Candidatus Limnocylindria bacterium | reverse complement strand
TGCCGAGCATTGGCGACGTGCCGCTAGCCAAGCTCCAGCCCGAGCACGTTACCCGCATGCTGGCCGACCTCTCAGCGCGCGGCCATCTGTCGGCGACGACCATCCGCATGGCGTATGCCGTCCTACGTTCCGCCCTGTCAGCCGCCTTGCGGCGCGGGAAGGTGGTACGCAACGTGGCAACGCTCACCGATCCCCCACGCCGCAACGGCCGGGAGATTCACCCGCTGAGTCGGGAGCAGGTGCATACCTTCCTCGACGGCATGCGCGGCGATGCGCGCGAGGCTCTCTACGTCGCGGCCATCGGGACCGGACTGCGGCAAGGTGAGCTGCTCGCGCTGCGATGGCAGGACGTGGACTTAGTCCGCGGCGAGCTGCGGGTCCGGGACTCGCTCGGCCGATTTACCCGAGAGCTGACCGAGACAAAGACCGAGCGCAGCCGCCGCATGCTCCGCATGCCGCCCCGCGTCGTGGTAGCTCTCAACGCGCACCGTGAGCGGCAGACCGTGGTCCCGATGTCCGGGCTCGTGTTCTGCACCGCGGACGGATCGCCGCTGCATAGCGTGAATGTCACGCTCGGCTTCCAGCGCGCGCTACGCCGCCTCGGACTCCCTCGGCGCAGGTTCCACGATCTGAGGCACACCTTCGCGACGCTCGCGCTCGAAGCCGGTGAGGATCTAGCCATGGTGAGCCGCGCGCTCGGACACGCATCGGTGGCGATCACCGCCGACACCTACATGCACGTCACGCCGAGCATGCGCGACGGGCTGGCCGCCCGGATGGAGCAAGTGCTCGGCGGAGCGGCATCGTGAGCCGCGAAGAGCCGCTCCCGTCCCCATTGCAACTTGAGGCGCGGGGCAGCCGTGATCTGGCGTTCCGGGCGATCGCTCGGGTCCAACGCAAAGCTATGCGCGTCCAGGCGGTTGACCGAGGCATTTAGCCCATGCCTTTTCCACCGGGGACGAAGTCTCGGGATAGTGCATCAGTTTGAGGAACGCACCTTTCGGGTCCAGAGCTGGGCGCCCCAGTGTTCCACGGCGAGACCATCGACCTCGCGAACGATATCCATCGTCTCGCGCTCAAGGGTCGTTCCATCGGCCAGCGTATGTCGCCACTGAATCCGTGCCACAGCCCGGTCGCCCTCGGCGAAAATGTCCTCGATGTGAATCTCCAGATTGCGAAGCTGGCGCGCGGCCTCTACGACGCGCGTGAAACCAGCACGTCCGCGCACCTCAACGCCTCGGAGACCTTGGTGATCGCAGTACGCCTCGGAGACGGTATCCGGCAGTAAAGCCAAATCCCCAGTGTTGAGCATGCGGATCATCCGTGCCAAAGCACGTTTCGCAGGCGTTTCAAGGGCGCTCATGCCTACGACAGTACCAACTAGTCCACATGTGATCCGCCCCGCCTGCGGCCATCGCGGGGGTCCGGGGATACGGAGTGGGGCCGGATGACATCCTGTCGATGTTCGAACGATGAACTGGACGACCTAGTAGAACAATGTCCGACCAGTAGTGAGTAACTAGTGGGTAACTAGTGGGTACGGAGCCTCTCGGCGCATCGTCGGGAGGCTCTTTTCGTGCTCCTAGCCCCCGGTCACGAGTCGCTGGATGTCCTGGATGCTGATCAGGATCACGAGCGCCATCAGGACCGCGAATCCGGTCAGGTAGATCAGCGCCTCGCGCTCCGCGGGGAGCTTGCGCCGGCGTGCGGACTCGAGGAGCACGACCACGATGCGGCCCCCGTCAAGCGGCGGGAAGGGCAGGACGTTCAGCACGGCGAGATTAATCGAAAGCACGCCCATGAACAACAGCTGGCGGACCAGCGGCGCCTCGAGCACGCGCCCGGTTTCCTGCGCGATGCCGATCGGTCCCATGGCGTCACCGGCATCCGGGTTGAGCCCGATCAGACCACCGACGGCGTCGGCTAGGCCACCCGGGATCTGGATGGCGAGCATCCATGCGGCCGCTGTGCCGCGTCCCACGGCATCGAGCGGGCCGTTGACCGTAGAGGGCTCCTCGACCAGTCGCTCGGGTTCGTAGGCAAAACCGACCGGACCCATGCCGCGGGCGCGATCTTCCGGGGTGACCGAACGCGGGATGAGGGCCTTCTCGATCTCCTCGCCGTCGCGCATGATGGTGAGCACGACGTTGAACCCGGCGCGGCCCGAAACGTATTCGGTGAGCTCGGCGGATCGCTCGAATCGCTCTCCGTCGGCTGCCACGATGACGTCGCCTTCCTCCAACTCACCATCGGCGGGACTGTTGTCCTGGACGCTGATGACGGTGAGCGGGCCATGACCGGTCGGCTCCGGCAGGCTCAGCGCGCCGGCGAAGAGCGCGGCGGCAAGGAGAAAATTCATGACGACACCGGCGAGCAGGACGGTGACGCGAACCCATATCGGCTTACGGTTAAAGGCCCCGGCCATCGCCTGCTCGACCTCGTCCGCCGTCAGGCCCTGCTCACGAAGCCTCTTCAGCTCGACGTCCCCATCTTCGCCGAGCATTTTCACGAAGCCGCCGAGCGGAATCGAGTTCAGGCTGTAGCGCGTCCCGCGCCACATGACCGAGGCGATTCGTGGAGGGAAGCCGATCCCGAACTCCTCGACCGTGATCCCGGCCCGCTTGGCGACGAGGAAATGTCCGAGCTCATGAACGAGGACAAGAACGATCAGGACGCCGAGGAAGGCGGCGACCGTGCCGATGACCTCCATCAGGCAGCGCCGAGCGTGATGCGAATCTCGGCGTCAAGCTCAGCGATCTCATCAACGCTCGGCTCGTCGGCAGCGCCCCAACGCTCGACCGCCTCGGCAATGGTGGTCGCTATGTCCGGGAAGCCGATGCGCCCAGCGAGAAACCCCTCGACGGCGATTTCGTCGGCCGCGTTCAGGATCGTCCCGCGATTGCCGCCGGCTTCAGCGGCACTTCGCACGGCGTCGTACGCGGGGTAGCTGTCGGTCGCGAGCGGTTCGAAGTCCAGTGTTCTCCACTCCGCCGGCCCCTGTCGCCGCGCGGGCGAAGGAATCCGATCGGGGAACGTGAGAGCGTATTGAATCGGGAGGCGCATGTCGGGCAGTCCGAGCTGCGCCTTGAACGAGCCGTCGACGAACTCGACGAACGAGTGCACGATGCTCTGCGGGTGGATCACCGCATCGATCTTAGAGTACGCGAGCCGATACAGCCATTTGGCCTCGATGACCTCGAATGCCTTGTTGACCAGCGTCGCCGAGTCGATCGTGATCTTCGGGCCCATCCGCCAGGTGGGATGCGCGAGCGCCTCCCCCGCGGTTACATCGGCCAAGGTGCCCGGGTCGCGACCTCGAAAGGGCCCGCCGCTGGCGGTGAGCACCAGGCGTGCCACGGAGGCAACGGACTCGCCGATCAGACACTGCCAGATGGCGGAGTGTTCGCTGTCGATGGGACGCAACCGCTCGAGCGGATCGCCGCCCAGTTCGTCGAGAAGCTCAGTGACGAGGTGACCACCGGTGATGAGGGTTTCCTTGTTCGCCAGTGCGACGCGCCGACCGGATCGCAGCGCGGCAAGGACCGCGGGAAGGGCCGCCATGCCGGTGGTCGCCACCACCACGAGGTCGACGCCGTCGAGCGTGGCGAGCTCTGTCAGTCCATCGGCGGCCCAGCGATCGGGCGCCAACTCACGCTGCCTCCTGTCGGCGCACCACCAGCGCGCGGACGGGAAGGCCGACAGCTGCTCGGCCATCGGTTTACCGCCGCGAGCACTGGCCAGCGCGAGGAGGCTGAATCGGGCCGGAATGGCCGAGATGACGTCGAGCGCCTGCCTGCCGATGGATCCGGTCGAGCCGAGGACGGCAATGCCCGTCATACGACTCGGCCAGCGGCCAGGA
>JBBJNX010000271.1:0-3864 GCA_037721115.1 Candidatus Limnocylindria bacterium | reverse complement strand
CTCCGCATCGATGAGCCCGCCGCCGATCTCGCCATCGCCACCGCGCTGGCGTCCAGCCTGCGGGAGCGGCCGGTGCGCAGGGGAACGGTTCTCGCCGGCGAGGTCGCGCTCTCGGGTCGTCTGCGCGCCGCGGTCCGCGCCGAGCGTCGGCTGCTTGCAGCCACGCGCCTGGGTTTCGATCGCCTCGTGACCGGACCGGCCCGCGGAGCACCGCCGAACTCGATGCAGCGCGAACTGATCGTCGCGTCCGACATCCGCGCTGCCCTGGAGGCGACCCTGGAGCCCTGATCCCCGGTTGGCGGGCAGCGTGACGCGGTCGGAGTCGCGTGCTACCGTGGATCGGCCCCGCTCTGAGTGGGGCGCGCCGTCAACGCTTTTCATCGACATTCATCTGACGGGCGCATCACCTTTCATCTCGGACTGATCATTCATGAATCGCGTCATCCAGTTCACGGGTGCCCTGCTGGGCACGCTCATCGGCTTTGCGCTTGGCCTGGCGCTGCTCCAGCGCGCCGGTGACCTGATCGAGCCGGCGAACGGACCCGCATTCCTGACCGCTTTCGTAGTCGCCTCATTGCTCTTCGGCTATCTCGCGATCCCGTACATCACCATCTATCCTGCCCGTCGCGCTGTCGAGACGCTCACCGAGGCTGGGGCCGGCGAGTTCGCGCTCGGAGTGAGCGCAATTGTGGTTGGACTCCTGATGGGGGTCCTGATCGGAGTGCCGCTGTCGCAGACCGGCGGGGTGCTCGGCTCCATCGGCCCGCCGGTCGTGGCGCTCTTTCTCGCCTTCCTCATGCTCGCCGCCACCATGTTCAAGCGCGACGTGCTGCTGGGTGCCTTCGCCGGACTGCTGCCGGGGTCGCGTGGTCGGCGCGCGACGAATCGCGTGGTCGTCGATACGAGTGCAGTCATTGATGGCCGAATCGTCGATATCGCGCGAACCGGCTTCGTCCTCGGCGCCCTCGTCGTCCCCCGATTCGTCCTGGACGAGCTGCAGCGCATTGCCGACTCGCCGGATGCGATGCGACGCAACCGCGGACGGCGCGGTCTTGAGATGCTATCGGCGCTCCAGAAGGATCCGGTCGCGACGGTCGAGATCAGCGAGGCGACATACCCCGAGGTGGTCGAGGTGGATGCCAAGCTGATGGCCTATGCGCGGGACCATGACGCCGCAATCTTGACCAACGACTACAACCTGAACCGGGTGGCTGATCTCCAGGGCATCCGGGTCCTCAACATCAACGAGCTGGCGAACGCCGTGAAATCGGTCCTTCATCCGGGCGAAGAGATGAGCGTTCGAATCATCCAGGAGGGCAAGGAGGCCGGCCAGGGCGTCGGCTACCTGGACGACGGGACGATGATCGTGGTCGAGGGTGGCCTGCGGTATCTCAACAGCGACTTGCCGATCACGGTGACTCGCGTGCTCCAGACGGTCGCCGGGCGGATGATCTTCGCGCAGCCCCGATCTCAGAGCGGTTGAGGTCGCGGGCCGGATGGTGACGACCACAGGCTTCGCGGCAATCCTGGTTGCCGCCGGCAGCAGCCGCCGGATGGGCAGCGACAAGCTGTGGACCGATTTCTGGGGACGCCCGACGTGGCGCTGGGGGCTGGACGTGCTGCTCGCCAGCCCGGGCCTCACCCGCGTCGCAATCGTCGTCCCCGCCGATTTGGTCGAACGCTTCCGCGAGGCGCTGCCGCCAGCCGGCGATGACCGATGCCTGATCGTGCCCGGTGGCGCCGCCCGCGCAGACTCTGTCATCGCTGGATTGTGGGCCCTCACCGGTGCGGGTCACGATGACGAGACGCTCGTCCTCGTCCACGACGCTGCACGGCCGGCGCTGAGTGTCGAGCTGGTGAGCTCGATCGCGAGGGCCGCGGCCGAAGGTGGGGGACGGGCGGTGGTGCCCGTCGTACCGATCGTCGATTCCCTCAAACGCGTTCGTGGCGAACGCGTCGTGGCGCCCATCGAGCGCGAGGAGGTTGCTGCGGCGCAGACGCCCCAGGCCGCGACCCTGGGCGCCCTCCGCGCGGCCATCGAGGAAGCCCACGCCTGGAGCCGGCCGATCACTGATGACGCCGGCGCCCTCGCCGCCGCTGGGGTGCCGGTTCACACCGTCCCGGGCGATCCCGCGAATCGAAAGCTCACCGAGCTCGGCGACGTTGCCTCCATGCGTGCCGTCCTCGCGGAACGGGTGGTTTCCATTCAGCCGACGAACCTTGCGAGCAGCGGCCGGATGGGAATCGGCTTCGACGCACATCGCCTTGTCGACGGGCGCCCGATGCGCCTGGGCGGCCTGACCTGGGATGACGAGCCGCGCGGTCCGCTCGGGCATTCGGACGGAGACGCCGCGCTCCATGCACTCATCGATGCGCTGCTCGGTGCGGCCGGACTCGGCGACATCGGCGCGCTGTTCTCGCCCGACGAGCCTGTATGGGAGGGTGCCGACTCGGCGGACCTGCTGACGCAAACCGTGAGCCGCATGACGGACGATGGTTGGCGACCCACGAACGTGGACCTGGTGGTGGCGGCAGTCCGACCGGTGATCGCGACGCGTCGGGACGAGCTGACGGCACGGATTGCCGAACTCGTGGGGCTTGACGCGGACGCGGTCTCGATCAAGGGCACCACCTCGGACGGCCTCGGCTTCGCCGGCGAAGAGGGAATCGCTGCGTGGGCGGTGGCGACCGTCCAGAGGGTCCCGTGACCGAGTGGATCGGTGGGCGGCGGCCCGTTGCGGAGGCGCTCGACGCGGGCCGTGAGGCCCATCGGCTCATCCTGTCCGTCAGCGCAAAGCCTGCCCCGGAGCTGCGTGCCATCACCGATGCCGCGCGGCGTATTCAGCTGCCGACCGACCGTCTGCCGACGGATCAGATGACCCGGATCGCCGGCTTCGACGGCCACCAGGGAGTGTTGCTGGAGGTGGGGGATCGGCGCTGGGCTGACGTCGAGGAAATGCTGGCGAACGCGGGCGATGGAGCCCCGTTCGTCCTCGTGCTCGAACACCTCCAGGACCCGATGAACTTTGGCACGCTTCTCCGATCCGCCGAGGCCGCGGGCGTCAACGGGGTCATTTTCCCCGAACGCGGTGCGGCACCACTGAGCGCCGCCGCCGTGAAGGCGAGCGCAGGTGCCAGCGAGCACCTGCTCATCGGCCGCTTGCCGACCATTGGCGAGGCGATCCACGAGCTCAAGGCCGCAGGGCTGCGGCTGGCGGCCGCCGACCAGGACGCCCCGGCATCGGCCTGGGAGAGCGACCTGACCGGACCGCTGGCGATCGTGGTGGGCAGCGAGGGCAGCGGTCTGTCAGGTGCCACGCGTCGCCGATGCGACCTGCTCGTCAGCTTCCCGATGGCCGGTCGCGTTGCCAGCCTCAATGCATCGACGGCCGGCGCCCTGCTTCTCTTCGAGGTCGTTCGCCAACGCGGATGATGGCGAATTCGGCACGCGTTATGCATGGGTTTCGCTCATGGATCGCCGCACCGCTCCCACCCTTCCCCCGCGACGCAGACTCGCCGCATCGATCAACCCGATGGTCGCCAGCGTCGTCGGCGCTCTCTTTCCCATGCCGCGCCGGCTCGCGCCGATTCGCCGCCCGATCGACCCGCGTTTCGCCGCTCGCCGCCGCTGAATTGCTACACTCGGCGCCGCAGTGCCGAGGTAGCTCAATGGCAGAGCAACTGTTTTGTAAACAGTAGGTTGTGGGTTCGACTCCCTCCCTCGGCTCCAAGACTCTTTCGTCAGTTGAGGTGGCCGCATCGGTCTGATACCATCGGCCCCCGTCGACGCACCACGCGCCGGCGGTGATCCGTGGGTAGGTTGAGCAGGTGGTGAGCTCCGCTGACTGTAGATCAGCCGTCTTC
>JBBJNX010000270.1:0-3866 GCA_037721115.1 Candidatus Limnocylindria bacterium | reverse complement strand
TCGAGCACGCCGACCTCGTCAGTCGATCCGAAGCGGTTCTTCGCGGCGCGGAGGAGGCGAGTCGAGCCCAGGCGCTCGCCCTCCAGGTAGATCACCGCATCCACCAGGTGCTCGAGCGTCCGAGGCCCGGCGACGGTCCCCTCCTTGGTCACGTGACCGACCAGCGCGATGCATGTCCTACCGGCCTTCGCCACCTCCGCCATACGGGCGGCCACCTCGCGCACCTGGCCGACGCTGCCTGCCGGTCCGCTCAGCTCCGGGCTGGTCAGGGTCTGCACGCTGTCGACCACCGCGAGTGCCGGCGACACGCTCTCGATCGCCGCGAGTGCCGTCTCGAGGTCCGTGGTCGCGGCCAGGCTGAGTCCCTCGACCACTCCACCGATCCGCTCGGCGCGACCACGCACCTGCTCGGGCGACTCCTCCGCGGTCACGTACAGGGCACTCTGCCCGGCAGCAGCAATACGCGCCGCCAGCTGGAGAAGGAGCGTCGACTTGCCGATGCCGGGATCACCCCCGATGAGGATGATGGACCCCGGCACGAACCCGCCACCGAGCACGCGGTCCACCTCCCCGATACCGGATGACAGACGCGATGCCTCCGCGCTCGTGAGGCCTCCGATGGGCATGACGGCGGATGCGCCAGCCACCGCCCGGACCGCCGATGGCGCACGCGCGGACGAGCGCGGCACCGCGATGGTTTCAACCAGCGTGTTCCAGGCGGCGCACGACGGACACTGCCCCGCCCACTTCGGGGAGGCCGCGCCGCATTGCTGGCACAGGTAGGTGGTCTTGACGGCTGGCACAATTCTCCGGTGGAGGCGACGACAGGTTTGGCGCGCCGATCATGACGTTCAGCCGCTTACCGCTGCCTTATCGGTGGCTTATCGACCGGCTTTCGCAGGCTGTCGCTTTGACGAAGCGACATTCTCGATGGTCAATGTCCCATCGGCGCCAACGTCGACGGTGACGATATCGCCCGGCGAGAAGCTCGCCTGGAGCATCCGCTCGGCCAGCGCGTCCTCGATCTGATTCTGGATCTCGCGCCGCAGTGGCCGCGCGCCATAGGCCTGGTCGTAGCCCTTGGCGATGATCGCGTCCTTGGCTGCATCGGTCACCACGAGCTCCATCTCCTGGCCCGCGAGCTGGTCCTTGACCCGCGCAAGCAGCAGATCCACGATCTCGCGAATCTCTTCGCGCGTCAGCTGGCGGAAGACGACCGTCGCATCGATGCGGTTGAGAAACTCGGGACGGAACGTGTTCTTGAGCTCGCCGAGCACCTTGTCCTTCATCCGCTCGTAGTCGGCCACCGACTGGGCCGCCTCGCCCCCCGCGCCTGCGCGGAACCCGATCGACGTATCGCGCTGCATCTGTTGCGCGCCGATATTGCTGGTCATGATGATGACCGTGTTGCGGAAGTCGACGCGGCGACCCTTGGCATCGGTCAAATGCCCGTCCTCCAGGATCTGGAGGAGGATGTTGAACACCTCCGGATGCGCCTTCTCAATCTCGTCGAGCAGGACGACGCTGTAGCTCTTGCGGCGCACCGCCTCGGTAAGCTGGCCGCCCTCGTCGTAGCCGACGTAGCCCGGCGGCGCGCCGACCAGCCGCGACACGTTGTGGCGCTCCATGAACTCGCTCATGTCGATCTTGACCAGCGCTTCCTCGGAGCCGAACATGAACTCAGCGAGCGCCTTCGCGAGCTCCGTCTTGCCGACGCCGGTGGGACCCATGAAGATGAATGAGCCGATCGGCCGCTTGGGGTCCTTGAGACCAGCACGTGCTCGGCGCACGGCGCGGCTGATGGTGGTGATCGCCTCCTGCTGGCCGATGTAGCGCTTGTGCAGCGCATCCTCCATGTGCAGCAGGCGCTCCGACTCCTCGACGCTGATGCGGATGACCGGGATCCCGGTCCACATGCTCACGACCTGGGCGATGTCCTCGTCGGTGACGACCGGCGTCTCTTTGCCCTGCTCCTCGCGCCATGTTGCCTTGAGCTGATCGATGTGCTCCTTGCCCTGGGCCTCCTCGTCACGCAGCCGGGCGGCAGCCTCGTAGTCCTGGCCGGCGATCGCCTCGTCCTTGAGGACGGTGATCTCACCGAGGGCAACCTGGGCCGCCTTGATCTCAGGGGGAGCCGACGAGGAGCGCAACCGCACGCGCGACCCTGCCTCGTCGATGAGATCGATCGCCTTGTCCGGCAGCGCGCGATCGGCCACGTAGCGAACACTCAGGTCAACGGCGGCCTTCACAGCCTCATCACTGATCTTGACCTTGTGGTGTTCCTCGAACCGTTCGCGGATGCCGAACAAAATGTCGATCGCCTGGTCCACGGTCGGCTCGTCCACCATCACCGGTTGGAAGCGGCGCTCGAGCGCGGAGTCCTTCTCGATGTACTTTCGATACTCGTCGAGCGTCGTTGCGCCGATGCACTGGAGCTCGCCGCGCGCCAGCGGGGGCTTCAGGATGTTCGCCGCATCGATGGCACCCTCGGCGGCGCCGGCGCCCACCACCGTGTGCAGCTCGTCGATGAACAGGACGCTGTCGCTGCTGGCGCGCAGCTCCTCGATGATCTTCTTCAGCCGCTCCTCGAACTCACCGCGATACTTGGTGCCGGCAACAAGGGAGCCGATGTCGAGGGTGAGCACACGCTTGTCGATGAGCGTCTCGGGAACGTCGCCGGACACGATGCGCTGCGCCAGCCCCTCCGCGATGGCGGTCTTGCCGACACCGGGCTCGCCAATCAGGGCGGGGTTGTTCTTTCGGCGGCGTGACAGGATCTGGATGACGCGCTCGATCTCCTTCTCACGTCCGATGACAGGGTCGAGCGCGCCCGCACGAGCTGCATCGGTCAGGTTGATCCCGAGCTGATCGAGGGTCGGTGTCTTGCTCGGCCGCTTCGTCTCCTGCGTCGGCGTCGTACTGCTCGACTGGCTCAGGACGTGGATCACCTGGTGGCGAACCTTGTCGAGGTTGACGCCGAGGCTCTCGAGGACGCCGGCCGCGATTCCCTCTCCCTCGCGAACGAGGCCGAGGAGCAGGTGCTCGGTGCCGATGTAGTTGTGACCCAGGCGGCGCGCCTCATCGATGGCGAGCTCGATGACTCGCTTCGCTCGTGGCGTCAGGCCGACCTCGCCGACCACCGGTCGATCTCCGCGGCCGATGATGAACTCAACGGCGGTCCGGACCTTGGAAAGCTCGACGTTCATGTTCTCGAGCACGCGCGCAGCGACGCCCTCACCCTCGCGGACGAGGCCGAGAAGCAGGTGCTCGGTACCGATGTAGTTGTGGTTGAAGCGCTGCGCCTCATCCTGCGCGAGGGTGAGGACCTTGCGCGCCCGATCGGTGAACTTGTCGAATCGGTCCATTGGTCGACGCTCTCGTGTATCGGTCTGGCCTGAGTGTACGGCACCGATGGCGCACGCCGCTCAAAGCAGCGCGCCGCGTCCCGGTGCTTCTCCTTATACGAACCAGGGCGGCGTTTCGCTCATCCCACCCACAAAGAACGAAGGAGCGAGCCCGCGCCGGGCCGCTCCTTCGCTCACATCGTCAGCCGATCCTGGTCGACCGCATCGGTCGATCAGGCGTTCGCCTTCTCCGGCACGGCATCCTCGTCGACGGCAGCAGGCTCAGCGGCGGGCTCGTCGGTCGCGGCGGGCTCGTCGGTCGCCGCGGGCTCGTCGCTCGCGGCGGGCTCGTCGGTCGCGGCGGGCTCGTCGGTCGCGGCGGGCTCGTCGGTCGCTGCTGTCTCGTCGGTCGCAGCTGGCTCCGCGGCCTCGTCGGTCGCAGCAGGCTCCGCGGCCTCGTCGGTCGCATCCTCTTGCGCGCTCCGGAACTGATCCAGCAGGCCTGAGCTTGCGAAGGCAGCG
>JBBJNX010000269.1:0-3870 GCA_037721115.1 Candidatus Limnocylindria bacterium | reverse complement strand
CTAACGGACAGGGGACGGGACCACGGAGCCGATTCGCCCGCACCACGGGACAGGGGTCATGGAACCCCCAGCTCCGGTGCCGATTCGCACGTACGGCGGGTCAAATGGCGCCTGAGCGTGGATGCCCCGTCGCTCGTTCGCCGTAAGCCCCGCGGCACGGGTCGCTGCGGTGCGGATCGGTCCCGCACGGGCCTCGTCCTCGGGCGCTAGGCTTGGCCGGACAATGAGCGACACGAGGCAGCCGCTGCGCGCAGTCTTCCTGGACATCGGCGATACGGTCATGCGCCCCAATCCCTCCTGGGAGCACGTCTACGCCATGGCGTTCGGTGAATTCGGGTTCGACGTCGACATGGACGACCTGCACGCGGCCCTGCGGCGGGCCTATCACCACGGCGGATGGGGGATGGACGGGGGATTCGATCCGACCGAGGAGACGAGCTTCCAGCGCACGGTCGAGATCGATGCGGCCGCCATCGCCGAGCTCGGGCTGCAGCCGATGCCGGAGGCGTTCTATCGGCGCCTGAACGAACTCTTCATGGTGACCAGCCACTGGCACATCTTCCCCGATGCGTACCCGGCGCTGATCGCGCTCAAGGAGCGCGGCCTCATCGTCGGGGCTGTCAGCAACTGGGTCTGGAATCTGCCGGAGCTGCTGCACGCGCTTGATCTCGTGAGTCATTTCGACTTCATCGCCGCCAGTGCGCGCATCGGCTTCGAGAAGCCACATGCGCGCATCTTCCAGTGGGCGCTCGAGCAGGCGGATGTGCCACCGGAGTCCGTCATCCATGTGGGGGACCACGTAGACGCCGACGTTGAGGGCGCGAGGGCGGTCGGAATCGATGGCGTCCTGATTGACCGGGCGGGCCGATACCGGGCGGAAGAGGTTCCCGAGGGCGTGCCGGTCATCACGTCGCTGGATGAGCTCCTGCCCATTGTTGACGCACGCCTTCCGGACCGATGAGCGACGACCGATGGCGCTGCTTCGTCGCCGTCCCGATCGGCGAAGCCCTGCGGGCCGATCTCAGGACTCTTGTTGACGCGTGGCGCGACCTCGATGGTCCGCGCTGGACCGATCCCGACGGCTGGCACATCACCCTCGCCTTCCTTGGCCCGATCGATGCTGCGTCGGTTCCTGGTTTGACTGAACGCTTGACGTCCATCGCGGTGCAATCATCGATGAGCTTCCAGAGCGGGGGACTTGGCGCCTTCCCGACGCCGGCCCGTGCGCGCGTCGCCTGGTACGGCGTGGAGGATGCGGGTGGTCGGCTGGCGGGTTTCGCCGATGACGTTGCCCGGGCGTTGGACCTGCGGGTCAGGCAACCGTTTCGAGCGCACGTGACGCTGGCGCGGTCGCGTCGACGACCGATGGACCTGCGGGCGTGGCTGGCGTCCGCATCGGCTCCGGAGGGAGTGGTGGATGTTGACCGGATCGCGTTGATGCGGAGCCACGTCGGTGAGGGACCGGCCCAATACGAGACGCTGTCGACGATTCCGCTGGGAGTGGCCGCCGGTGCCTGAGGTTGCGAGGGATCCGCGCCCGCCGTACATCGCCGTGATCGGCGATCGAGAACCGCGTGGGCCTGACGCGCACCGCATCCTCGAGTGGGCCGAGGGGGTCGGTCAGCTGCTCGCCCGTGGCGGCGCGGCGGTGCTCACCGGCGGATTGGGCGGCGTGATGCGAGCGGCGGCTCGAGGTGCCGCGGGGGCCGGCGGGCTGACGATCGGCATCCTGCCGGGTGAGGACGCCGAGGAGGCCAACGAGTACATCCGCGTGCCGATCGCCACCGGCCTCGGCGTCGCTCGCAACATCGTCCTAGTCACGTCCTCGGACGTCGTTGTCGCCGTGGGCGGTCGGCACGGAACCCTGTCGGAGATCGGGATGGCGCTGCGCCAGGGCCGCCACGTCGTCGCCCTCTCGTCGTGGCGCGTCGAGAACGAGCAACGCATGGGCGGCCCGCGCATCCATCGTGCCCACGATTCCCGGGAAGCGGCGCAGCTCGCTCTCCGCCTGGCGGAAGAGGGCCCGGTTCGGCCGCTCGCCGGCTAGGTAGTCAGCCGCCGCTGATCCCGCGCCGAGGCGGACCGAAGCAGAGGGTGACCACCTCAACGCGATGCGGGCGGTCCTAGTCAACGAGGCCTCGTTGCGGGAGCTGGTAGAGTTCCGATGGGTCATACGGCATCTCAACCAAGCCGCCCCCGCTGACCTTGAAGCGGTAGGCGATGATCTGAATTGCGAGGCAGCTAGCGGCCGTAGAAACACCGCACCCTGTCCCGGTGGCTCCCCCACTGACCTCCACTTGCGCGCGCGGTGCGTAGATTGTGCCTGCCATAACCGAACTCGCCTGCCCCCCAAGGTGGACGGCGGCCGTTGCATTGCTCGCGCTGCCATCCTGCCACAGCAGGATGCCCTTCCACGGACAGGCCTGCGGGCTCACAGCGGCGCACGTTGCTGAGTTCAGTGCCTTCGCCTTGAATACATCTCGCGACGTCATGCGCACTGTTCCCTGACATTGAGCACCAATTGAAGGGCAGCCAGGGCCATCAGTGGAAAAGATCATGATGCGCGCCTCAACGCCCGCGGCGTTCGTGACGGCTTCGATCGACCCACCACTGGGTGGGCTGATGCCGCCGCCGGCGAGGATGTACATGCCGGGTTCCAGAAACAGGCGCACCCGATTGCCTACGGTCCATCCGCCGTAGTAGACCCCCGGCGTGAGCGTGCAGATGCCGACGCGTCTGTCGGCGGGGTCGGCTGGGCACCCGGCGGATCGGGACAGGTCACACCCTCTTGTCGAAGTGGCCGTGGAAATCGTTCCGTCAGGACATCTGCCATTGGGGAAATCGGATAGGACAGGCTCTGGCACCCCTGCGAGCGGATCACCGAGCGGAACGGCGCCTTCATCAATGCAGCCTCCGGTCGCCGGCGGCGGGTCGCACTGGAGCCCGCCGCCTCCGGGGGTGGTGCATGTGCCCGTCGTGTACACGTAGGGCGCTCGCAATGTGCCGCTGATCGATAGGGCCGCCGATCCTGACCCATTTTGGCACACGTCATCCCTCGACCCGCCGCAGGTAGAGTTCACGTGAACATAGCCGCCAACCGTACCTGGAACGGTCGGGAAAATGCGGACTTCACCACCGCCGTCGACATCACCAGCCGAACCGCCGGAGCAGTCGGGCTGAAGCGCAACGAGTGAACTCGAGTTCGAATTGTTCGACTCGTTCGCTGCTACGGCATCTGTGATCACCGAAGCCGTGGTGGCGCCGAAGATGCGTCCAAAGAAGAACGGATGGTCCTCACGGATGACGACCTGTACACGGCCACGGAACCCGGAGAATGGGCCTGAGATCGGTGGCGAATGGACTTGCAGCTTGTCCGCCGCCAACGCGCCGGCACAACTCGCGTCGCCAGCGAAGAATCCGTTCTCTTGCGCATAGAAGCATGCGTCGGTCTCCGCCAACCCCTGGTTCCACGCCGCGTTGCCCATCGCGTCACGCAAATGACGCGCGGCGGCGATAGCCGCAGGATCTGCGGCGTTCTGCTCCTGGCGCCGAAGCATCCAGGACATGCCCAGGTCAACGACGAGCGCGCAGACACCCAGGAGCACGATCATGGCGGCGGCCGTGATGATCATCACTTGGCCGGAGGAAGACTTGGACATGTGGTGCCTCGTCACTGTTGGCGCTCGATCGGTTCCGTCACGACGGCCCGGAGCGTCACTTGGCTTGGAATGAGCAAGAAGCCGGCGAGCGGTGGTCGCCAGACATAGCACGCGTATGCGGTCACGGTGTTGGCAACCGGCCGTCCCTGGGCCTCTGAGATCGCGCTTGCCTGATCACTAGTCGGTAGTCCCAACGCGCACGCAATGTTGC
>JBBJNX010000268.1:0-3872 GCA_037721115.1 Candidatus Limnocylindria bacterium | reverse complement strand
ATCGCGGTAGGGGAGCGACTCCGCGTTCGCCCGGCGAACGTCGACCCCCGGGTGCCGCTCCCGTGCCGCAGCGATGAACGATTCCGAGGGGTCGACGGCGGCGATGTGCTCGGCTCCCAGGCGTGATACCAACTCGGTGGTGAACGCGCCAGGACCGCACCCGACGTCGAGCACACGCTGGCCCGGCCCGATGCCGGCCAGATCCGCCAGCTGCGGTGCAAGGAGCCGGGACCAGCTGCCCATGAACCGGTCGTAGGCGTCCGCTGAGACGTTGAAGCTCACCGGCGCACTGTACGACTGAGGGTACGTGATCGCGTACCGCGCCCGAGATCGCCGCCCTACACTGTCCGGGTGCGCGCTAGCTAGCGAACACGCGAATCACGTCATCACGTGAAAAGGGAGCGAAATGCGAGCAGCCATGTCCAGCCAGAAGGTGACCACCTCCTTGCACGACATGAGGCCCCATGCGCACGCTCAATCTCGGCATCCTCGCCCACGTAGACGCAGGTAAGACCACACTCACCGAGCGGCTCCTCTTCACCGCCGGCGCCATCGATCGCGTCGGCACGGTCGACGCCGGCACCACCCAGACCGACTCGCTCGATCTCGAACGCGAGCGCGGCATCACCATCCGATCCGCCGTCGCCTCGTTCCAGGTCGGCGACCTTGCCGTCAACCTGGTCGACACGCCCGGCCACCCGGACTTCATCGCAGAGGTGGAGCGTGTCCTGGGCGTGCTCGACGGCGCCGTGCTCGTCGTCTCGGCCGTCGAGGGCATCCAGCCGCAGACACCGCTCCTGTTCCGCGCGCTGCAGCGGCTCCGCGTCCCGACCCTGATCTTCGTCAACAAGGTCGATCGCGCGGGGGCAGACGTACCGCGGGTCCTCGACGCACTTGCGCGCCGGCTTGCGCCCACGGTGATCCCGATGGGCACGGTCAGCCAGGTCGGTGGACGCGACGCCTCGTTCGTGCCGTTCACGGCCGGCGACGAGGCGCACCGAACGGCACTCACGGAGACCCTCGCGAGCCATGACGAGGCGATCCTCCAGGCGTACGTCAGGGACGAGGCCGCGCTCACGGATCCGTGGCTGCGCGACCAGCTGGCCGTCCAAACGCGCCGTGCGCTTGTCCACCCGGTCTACTTCGGCTCGGCCGCGCACGGGATCGGCATCGACGCGCTCCTTGGCGGGATCGCGGAGCACCTCGGCGCAACGGACCGCGATGCGGAGGCGCCGGTCTCGGGCCGCGTGTTCAAGATCGAGCGGACGTCATCGGGCGAGCGGGTCTCGTATGTCCGCCTCTTTGCGGGCACCCTCCGTCCGCGCCAGCGCGTCCTGGTGGGTGGGAAGGAGGAGGCCAAGGCCAGCTCGATCCGGGTGTTCGCGCCGGCCGGCGCGCCACGACGCGACGCCGTGACGGCGGGCGAGATGGCGACCATCAGCGGCCTCGGCGCCGTGCGCGTCGGTGATGCGGTCGGCGTGCCACCGGCAGGCGAGGCCGCGACGGCCCGTTTCCCACGACCCGCGCTCGAGGCCGTCGTCTTCGCCCGCAGTCCCGAACAGCAGGGCTCGCTGCATGCCGCGCTCAACCGGCTTGCGGAACAGGACCCGCTCATCGATGTCCGCCGGGAGGACCGCCTGCACGAGATCGCGGTATCGCTCTACGGAGAGGTCCAGAAGGAGGTCATCCAGGCGACGCTGGAACGCGACTTCGGGATCGTGGCGGACTTCCGCGAGACCACGACGGTGTGCATCGAGCGGCCGGGCCGGATCGGTGAGGCAGAGGAGGTCATCCACGCGAAGAGGAAGACCAACATCACCGGCCGCAGCTCGCCGCTGAGCACGAATCCGTTCACGGCGACGCTGGCCCTCCGTATCGAGCCCGCGCCGCCGGGATCGGGGATCGAGTTCCGAAGCGACGTCGAGGTCCGCCTCGTCCCGCTCTACCTGTCCCACACCGTCGAGACATTCATGTCCCACATGGAGGCGTACGTCCGCGAGGCGCTGAGAGAGGGCCTGGCCGGCTGGGAGGTGACCGACTGCCGGGTCACGATGACCGATTGCGGCTATCTCTCACCGGTCACCAGCGCGGCTGACTTCCGGCACCTGACCCAGCTTGTCTTGATGACCGCGCTCGATCGGGCTGGCACGTGGGTGTGCGAGCCGCTCGCGGACCTGTCCCTCGAGGTGCCATCGTCGACGGCCCAAGGGGTCCTCGCGACCCTCGGCCGGCTCGGTGGTCGCGTGCGCGGCCAGTTCTCCGCCAACGGCCTGACGAAAGCCGATGCGGTGCTGCCCCTCGCGCGCGTCCGGACGCTCCAGCAGCAGCTGCCCGGCCTGTCGATGGGGGAGGGCACTTTGGAGACGCGCCCCGGCGGCTACCAGCCCGTCGGCGAGAACGCGCCGAAGCGTCCTCGCTCCCGTCCCAGCCCCCTCGAGCGCGACGCGTGGCTCGCCTCGCTGTCAGGGCGGTCGTAGTCGCGCACGACGGGCCTGCCGGCGAGTACTGCGACAGCCGACCGTGCAGAATGCGCGCATGAGGGGCACGGCAGGGTCAGGTCAGCGGAGTTCGAGCGGCTGGTCGCGCTGAGGCGGCGCTACGAACCCTCGAACCTGTTCCGCCTGAACCACGACATCCCGCCCGCTTGACTGGCTCGCCCGTGGACGCGCTGCGACGGCGCACGGTGGGCGTGCTGTTCGCCGGCGTGGCACTCGGCAGCACCGGGCACATCGCGGCCCTCACGGTGACGTCGATCGTGGCGCTCGAATTGAATGGCGATCGGTCCCTCGCGGGCCTGCCGGCCGCCGCGGTCGTCTTCGGTGCTGCCGTCGGCGCGACGATCCTGGGCTGGGTCATGGGCAGATGGGGTCGCCGTCCGGGGATCGCTGGCGGCTACCTCGTGGGCGTGATCGGCGCACTCGTGGCGGTGGCTGGCATCGTCGCAGGGTCGTTCCCGGTGCTGCTCCTGGGCTCGCTGGCAGTCGGCTTCGGCAACAGTTCCAATCAGCTTTCGCGCTACGCCGCGGCCGACATGTACCCCGCGAAGCGGCGCGCATCGGCGATAGGGATGGTCGTATGGGCGGCGACCGTCGGCGCCGTCATCGGCCCGAACCTGATCGGCATCAGCGGCGACATCGCCGTCTCGGTCGGGCTTCCCCGGCTGAGCGGGCCGTATCTCGTTCCGATCGTGCTCGTGGGTCTCGCCGCGCTGCTGTCGGCGTTCCTGCTCCGACCCGATCCGCGCGATCTGGCCGACGAGTCAGCCGACGGCCACGGCCAGCGCCCGCCGGCTCACGTCGGCGCCGTTCTTCGCCGGCCCACGGTGGCCATGGCCGTCATGGCCCTGGTCGCAGGCCAGTTCGTGATGGTCCTGATCATGACCATGACGCCGCTGCACATGACCGACCACGGTCACGATCTGTCGGCGGTGGGCATCGTCATCTCCGCCCACATCTTCGGGATGTTCGCCCTCGCGCCGATATCGGGCAGGCTGACGGACCGGTTCGGGTCGGTGCCGATCATCTTCGCGGGGCTCGCGACGATCCTTGCCTCGGCGATCCTGTCGGCTCTGGCGCCGGCCGACGAGCAGCTCGTGCTGCTGCTCGCTCTGTTCCTGCTTGGCTGGGGCTGGAACCTCGGTTTCGTGGCCGGCAGCACGATGTTGACCGGCGGCGTTTCTCGTACGGAGCGCGCGCGCATCCAGGGCGTCTCGGACGCGCTGATCTGGAGTACCTCAGCCATGGCCAGCCTCGGTTCGGGCTTCGTGGTGGGCGCGTGGGGCTTCGCGACGGGGGGGATGTTCGGCGCAGTGCTCGTCGGCGTCGTCGGCGCGGTCGGCCTGCTGGGGCGGGGAGCGGCCCGCCCGCCCGCCG
>JBBJNX010000267.1:0-3883 GCA_037721115.1 Candidatus Limnocylindria bacterium | reverse complement strand
CGCCGATGCTACCGCGCGCCTGCCCCGGACGGTAGTCGGTCTGCGCTTCAGACCAGCTCGCCGATGCCATTTGTGCGCGGGAGCGAACGTTAGGCGAGCCGACCAGTCCAATTTCCGCCATCGAACGGACATAGCGTGCGCATGCGAGGGCGCGATCCCTCGACAGACGGGTTTCGGCGACGGGTTCCGGCGCCCAACGTGCGCGTCACGCACAGATGGCAACGGTCAGGCGTAAAAGCCGGCGAGCCGATGCGCCTCCTCGTCAAGCTCTCGCCGTTCTGTGGCCGTCAAGGGTCGGAGTGGCGAAAGCTCGAGATGGTCCTTCTCGAAACGCCACGACCCGGCAACCTGGCCATCGATCAGGAACGTGTTGACCGAGTGCGGTGTCTTCGTGTTGAACACCTGCGGGCGCAGCTCTTCTGGCAGGACGAGCGTTCGACGCGCATGGACCAGGAGCATCGCGTCCCACACGGCGAGGAACCGGACCGGGGCTGGCGTCTCCCGATCAGGCAGAACGGCGTCCGGGAGGTCAACCAGGTGCGTCCCGTCCTCGTCGCGCATCGGTCGCAGCTCCATCCGGTCGGCAACGTGGCGCATCTGGCCCACGTAGACGCCCATCCAGCTCGAGATGTCCTTGAGTGACGCTGGGCCGAATGCGCCGAGATAGCGCCGGATCAGCAGCTCCATGCCCTCTTCCTCGGTGACCTCCACAGGTGGCAGCCAAGCGTGGGCCAGGCCATACAGGTCAGCACGACGTCGCTCCCACGTTCCCGATGGCGGGATGCGGACGAGATCGACGCGCATACCCGCCCACCCGGCGGTCCGGGGAGGAAATCCTCGCGCCTCGATGCGGGCCGTGAGCTCGCGCATGGGCAGGGGTCCGTCACCGAGCTCCTCGCGGACGGCGCGCGCCACGGCGTCCATGTCGGTACCGGCAAGCTCGCGGTGGCTGACCTTCTCGAACCATTCGCGACGGATGCGACGAATGCCGGCCGTCATCGGCCAGTAGTCGGCGGCGGAGACGGTATGGATGGTGGCGCGCATCATGGTTGCCTGGATCGCGCGGCGCTCCTCGAGTGCCCGCGTCAGCATCGGTCTGTCGAAGTCGCGCATGCGCGACCACAGGCCGATGTAGCCCGCCGGCGCGTACTGCGTCTGGATGCCGCCCATCTGCTCCATGACCTGCGTCAGGCCAAGAGGCGAGCGCTCGAGGAGGAGCTGCCGGGCGAGCAGCGCCCGGTTCAGCGCACGGGTGGTGAGGACCGGCTCAGCCATTCGTCTCGCAGGATGGACAAGACGTGGCCATCAGTGAAGCGCCCGCCCTCGTACCGGTCGTGGCGAAGCGTCCCCTCGAGGACAAATCCGGCCTTCTCGTAGGCGCGTTGCGCGCGAGGGTTCTCGGTCCACACGTTGAGCCAGATGCGTTCCATGCGCAGCGTGCCGAAGCCGAAGTTGACGATGGCGGTGACCGCATCGGTGCCGTATCCCTTTCCCCACTCCTCAGGCTCGCCGATGAAGATGCCGAGCTCAGCACTCCCGTTGCGCTGGTCGAGCTCGAAGAGGACAGCCTCGCCGATCGGCTGCTGATCATCGAGACGGCATATGAGGAAGGCGTAGGAATCCTTGCCCTGGTCTGCCACGCGCTGCTCGATGCGCTGCTCGACCTGGGCAAGGCTCATGGGCTCGGGAAAACCTGCAAGAGCGGCAACTTCAGCGTCCGCACGCCAGCGTTGATATCGCTCGGCGTCCGACCGCTCGAAGGGTCGAAGGAAAACACGGCCGGACTCGATGCTGTGGCTCACAGCCAAAGTCTACGATGGCCCGAATGCGCGGCAGGCTCACCTGGCGCGATGTGAGGTCCGTACGCGACCTCGTATCCAAGCGCGCCGAACCATTCGAGGACACCATCTTCGAGCACGCTCTCAGCGAATGGAGATGTCAACGGAAGTACAACTTTCCCCGCTACGAACAAATGGATAGATGCGTCGACACCATGGCGATTGACTATCTAGGAACATACTCTTGACACTAAGGAAGATATCGTCAATAGTATGACCATGACACGGCCAAAACGACCGGTGTCTCCGCGCATCAAGCGCCGCGCCGAGGCATTGGGATCACGACTCCGCACTGCCCGCATGCGCCGGAGCATCACGGCTTCGGAGGTCGCTGCCCGTGCGGGTGTATCTCGTCCGACGCTGCAACGGCTCGAGCGCGGGTCGCTCCAGGTGAGTCTCGCCGTGCTGGCTCGCGTGCTCGAAGTCCTGGGCCTCGACGACGGACTCGACGTCCTCGCCACGTCCGATGAGCTGGGCGAGCGCCTCAGCGACGCACGCCTGACGCGCCCGCGGCGATCGACCAAGCCGAGCCTCGCAGATGAGCTCTGAACGGCCAGACGAGCTCGTCGTCGTCCTCGACGCGCCGGAGCTCGGGCCGCGACGGCCGGTCGGCGTCCTCCGACGACGCGCTGGTCCACGCCCGGTCCTCAGCTTCGAGTACGCGAGAACCTGGCGCGAAGGACCGGCCCTCGCGATCTTCGATCCGTCGCTCCCGCTCGTCGAGGGGGAGCAGTTCGTCGGCGGCGATCTTTTGCCCGGCATTCTGTCCGACACCGCACCCGACCGCTGGGGACGGCGTCTGCTCGAGCGACGCGAGGCCTCGACCGCGCGACACGAAGGCCGGGCTCCGCGGAGGCTGCAAGAGTGGGATATCCTCACCGGCGTTGACGACCGGACACGGATGGGCGCCCTTCGCCTTGCCATGACCCCCGATGGTCCCTTCGCAAGCGAGCATCATTCGCCGATCCCGCCCCAGACGCGGCTGCGGACCCTGGAAGTCGCCGCACGGCGAGCCGATGATCCATCAACGCCGGGTCCGACGGATGCCGAGGTGGCAATGCTCCTTGCTCCCGGCAGCTCGCTCGGCGGGGCGCGTCCCAAGGCGAACTTTGCAGATCCGAATGGCCATCTGTGGATCGCAAAGTTCCCTTCAACCATCGACCGTCGCGACATCGGCGCCTGGGAGTACCTACTGGCGACCCTTGCTCGCCGGGCAGGCATCGCGGTGGCTGATAGCGAGCGTCTGACGTTGTCGCCGACCGGCAGTACGTTCGCGGCGCGGCGGTTCGACCGGGTCGGTAGTGAACGTCGGCTGTACGCCTCGGCAATGACACTGACCGGGAAGCGGGATGGCGAGGACGCCAGCTATCTCGACATCGCCTTCGCCATCGCCGATCACGGGGATCCCGAGGTCATCGCCCAGGACTTGGAGCAGCTCTTTCGTCGCGTCGTCTTCAACGTGCTGGTCGGCAACAGGGACGACCACCTGCGCAATCATGGCTTTCTGTGCGGCCCGGGCGGGTGGCGCCTCGCGCCCGCGTTCGACGTCAACCCCACTCCAGACACCCCAGACCACGCCTTGGCGATCGACGACAACTCGCACGAGCCGGATCTCGGAATCGTGCTCGCGACGGCGCCGTTCTATCGAGTCCCGAAACCTAGTGCGGAGCAGCTCATCAGGGAAGTCAAGAGCGTCACGGACACCTGGCGCTCCGAAGCGCGCCGGTTCGCCTTCCCCGCGGACGAAATCAATCTGGTTGGGACGGCATTCGTGTCAAGCCAATGAGGTGCTCGGACCAGCCTCAGTCGGCAACCGACACGCGCACTGCACCCGACACCAGTTTCGGTAGCAGCCAGTCCGTGGTGTCGCTCCACCCAGGACGGTGACGGCGTCTCCGATCGGCATCACCTGCCAGCCCGATGGGATCGGTCCGAGCTGAACGAGGTATGGGGGAAGCCGCGGCCAGGCTGGGAGGCTACTGGGCGACCGACGTTGCCGTGGGGCGCAAGATCGGCCATTGCTTGTCCGTTATGCCCATGAGGTG
>JBBJNX010000266.1:0-3889 GCA_037721115.1 Candidatus Limnocylindria bacterium | reverse complement strand
AGGCTTGCTTCACACCTGCGACGAGAGCGGCGACCGAGGGCTTGGCGTCACCGAACAACATCGTCGTCTTCTCATTGCTGAAGAGCGGGTTCGGGATGCCGGCGAACCCGGCGCCGCGGCCGCGCTTGAGGACGATGATGTTCTGCGCATGATCGACGTTGAGGATCGGCATGCCGCTGATCGGCGAGCCTTCCTCACGGGCGGCCGGGTTGACGACGTCGTTGGCGCCGATGATGAGTGCGACGTCGGTATCGGCGAAGTCGTCGTTGATCTCATCCATCTCCTTGAGCCGGTCGTAGGGAACGTTGGCCTCGGCCAGGAGCACGTTCATGTGCCCCGGCATGCGGCCGGCCACCGGGTGGATGGCGAACTGCACGTCGACGCCACGCGCCACGAGCAGGTCCATCAGCTCGCGCACGGGACCTTGCGCCTGCGCCACCGCCATGCCGTAGCCCGGCACGATGATCACGCGCTTGCCGTATGCCATCAGCACCGCGGCGTCGTCGGCGCTGATCTCTCGGAGCTGCTCCTCGCCTTCGGGACCAGCGGCGATGGTGCCCTCGCCGGTGCCGAAACCGGCAAATAGCACGTTGAAGAGCGACCGGTTCATGGCCTTCGTCATGAGCTGGGTGAGGATGGCGCCGGATGCGCCGACCAGAGTGCCGGCGATGAGCAGAGCGTAGTTGCTCAGCACGAAGCCGGTCGCGGCAACGGCGATGCCGGTGTAGCTGTTCAGCAGCGACACGACGACAGGCATATCCGCTCCGCCGATCGGCATGACGAGCTGCACACCAAGGATCAGAGAGAGGATCACGAAGAGCAGGAAGAGCGGAACGCTCGGCTCGACCGCGGCGAGGTAGATGCCGATGGCGATCAGCGCGAGAAACAGGGCGGCGGTGACGATCTGCGAGCCGGGATACTTCACCGGCCTTGAGGCGATGAGGCCCTGGAGCTTGCCGAATGCCACGACCGAGCCGGTGAGGCTCACGGCGCCGATGATCGCGCCGAGCAGCGTGGCAATGATGAACGCCAGCGGCAGGAGCTCTCCGGGACGCAGCTCGACGTCGCGCAGGAACTCGACCACGGCCACCAACGCCGCGGCACCGCCACCGGCGCCGTTGAAGATGGCGACCATCTGCGGCATGGCGGTCATCGCTACCCGCTTGGCGCCGAGGTAGCCGGCGGCCGAGCCGATCACCCCACCGACGACGACGATCCACCAGTTGGCGAACATGCCGTCGGTGGTGAAGAAGGTCCACAGGACCACCAGGGCCATGCCGGCGGCACCGAGCTGGTTACCTCGCCGCGCCGTGGCCGGCGACGCGAGGAACTTCAGCGCCAGGATAAAGGTGACGCTGGCGATGAGCCAGACCATGTAGGTCAGGACCTGGAGGGTGTCCATCTAGCCGCGGTCCCCCGGTCGCTTCTTGAACATCTCGAGCATGCGGTCGGTCACGACGAAGCCACCGACCACGTTGATGGTGCCCAAGGTCACGGCGAGCAGCGCCAGGACGATGGCAACCGTTCCACCGGCGGTCGCGGCAACGAGCATCGCCCCGACCACGATGACGCCGTGGACCGCGTTCGCGCCGCTCATGAGCGGCGTGTGAAGCATGGTCGGCACCTTCGACACGACCTCGTTGCCGACGAACGCGGCGAGGACGAGGATGAAGAGGGCCGAGAGCAGCTCGAAGGCGGACAGCTCCATCGGTCTATTGTTCCTTCTCGTTCGGTTCGATGCCGAGGGCCTTTGCGGTCGCCTCGTGCACGACCCTTCCGCCATGGGTGATGGTGGCCCCCTTCGTGATCTCGTCGTCGAGGTCCACGTTGATCTCCCCGTCCTTGACCAGGTGCTTGATGAGAGTCTGGATGTTCTTGGCATACATCTGCGTCGCGCTGCCCGGCATGGTGGCTGGGAGATTGGTGAGGCCGATGATCTTCACGCCATGGCGGACGATCTCCTTGCCGGGCTCGGTCCCTTCGACATTGCCGCCCATTTCGGCCGCCATGTCGACGATGACGCTGCCCGGCTTCATGCTGGCCACCATCGCATCGGTGACGAGCTTCGGCGCCGGACGGCCTGGGATGAGGGCAGTGGTGATGACGAAGTCCGCTTCCTTCACCCGTTCGGCGATGAGGGCGGCCTGGCGGCGCTTGTAGTCGTCGCTCATCTCAGTTGCGTAGCCGCCGGCGGTCTCCGCCTTGGCCTTCTCCTCATCGGTCATCTCCACCTCGAGGAAGGTGCCGCCGAGGCTCTGCACCTGCTCCTTGACCGCGGGCCGTACGTCGGTGGCCTCGACCACTGCGCCGAGACGTCTTGCTGTGCCGATCGCCATCAATCCAGCCACGCCGGCGCCCATGACGATGCCCTTGGCCGGGCGCACGGTGCCGGCGGCAGTGGTCAGCAGCGGCATGAACTTCGGGAGCCGCTCTGCGGCAATGAGGACCGCCTTGTAACCCCCCACCGTGGCCTGGCTGGAGAGCGTGTCCATTGACTGCGCGCGTGTGATGCGCGGGATGGCGTCCATGCTGATGGCGGTCACGCCCTGCTTCGCCAGCTTCTGCGCCAGCTCCGGCCTGCTGAGCGTTCCCAACGTGCCGATGAGGATGGAACCCTCGCGCAGCATCTCCACCTCCTCGTCCGAGGGGCGGCCGACGCGCAGGATCAGGTTCGCCTGTCCGTACAGCGCGGGAGCGTCCGGAACGATGGTGGCGCCAGCCTCGCGATACGCCTCATCAGTGTTCGAGGATGCTTCGCCGGCGCCGGTCTGAACGAGGACCTCGGCGCCGTCGCTGACGAGCTGACCGGCGATCAGCGGCGTCAACGCGACGCGCGTCTCGCCTTCGGCGGTCTCGCGTGGGACGGCAATCTTCATCAGGGCAGTTCTCTTCAAGGGGATGCACACGGCGAACCGCCGCAGCTCGTCGCAGGCGGGTGGCGGTTCGGATTTCGGAGTGTACCAGAGCGCGTCGGAATGCTTCGGCGACGGCCATCCAGCGTGAATGCCGCGCCGTCGCGCCTCATGGCGTCATCGGCTAGGCTGATGAACCGGACCTTGCCGGCCCAACCTGAGCAAATCTGCGGATAGCTGCCTGCCGTGTCCCTGGTCGTCGATTCCATCACAAAGCGCTTCGGTGACGTCGTCGCCCTCGACGGCGTCTCGTTCAGCGTCGAGCCGGGGCGGATTTTCGGCCTCCTGGGCGCAAACGGGGCTGGCAAGACGACGAGCATGCGAATCGTGCTCGACATCCTGCGTGCCGATGACGGCCGCGTGACCTGGCAGGGCGCCGAGAACACCAGTCTCCCGCGACGAACGTGGGGCTACCTGCCGGAAGAGCGTGGCCTGTATCCGCGGATGCTGGTGGGCGAGCAATTGCGCTTCTTCGCCGCCCTGTACGGCGTGTCGGACGCGACCGCCCGGGCCGAGACAGACGACTGGCTCGAGCGGTTTCGCATCTCGGACTACCGGGAACGCAAGGTGGAGGCGCTCTCCAAGGGCAACCAGCAGAAGATCCAGTTCATCGCGTCGATCCTGCATGACCCGGCGGTGTTGATCATGGACGAGCCATTCAGCGGGCTCGATCCGGTCAACGTGCGACTGCTGAAGGAAGCGTTCCTGGAGATGAAACAGCGCGGCAAGACGCTCATCTTCAGCACGCACCAGATGGAGCAGGTCGAGGAGCTGTGCGAATCGATCGCCATCGTCGACCGCGGCCGGGTGGTGGTCAGCGGCGCTGTCCGCGACGTCAAGCGCGCCATGGGCCGCCAGGTGGTTCGACTGGCGACTGATGGCGACGGCCACGGAATCGAGTGGCTGAAGGCGATTCCGGGGGTCGAGCTGATCACCCAGCGCGAGGACTATGTCGAGCTGCACGTTCCGGCCGACCG
>JBBJNX010000265.1:0-3894 GCA_037721115.1 Candidatus Limnocylindria bacterium | reverse complement strand
TGCAGCACGAATCCGTCGCCCGCGGTCAACTCGAACGGCTCCTCGTCGGCACCCACGAGGAAGGTGATCGAGCCCACCGCGCAGATGAGGAGTTTCGTCGTGGTGTGCTCGTGCGCGGCGTATCTGTCACCCGCGCCGTTGCTCCACGCATACGGTTCAACGCCCGCCGCCAGCAGGCGCTCGCGCGACGCGTCGAGTCCGCCCTCCCCGGCGCGACCATCAGGAAAGGGCTCGATCCAGCGGCTGGTCAATCGACGACGAGCGCTCCCCGCTGGATCAGGACATCCCCCTCGAGCCGCGCGACGCCCACGATTCGGTCGAGCGGCAGGAGCCAAGGTCGGATCTCAGACTCGTAGATGCCATCGACGTCACCCTCCGCGATCATGGGGCCCAGGGCTGCCTCGATCGCCTCGCGCGTGCCCGCGAGGTCGAACCAGGTGACTCCGGCATTCTCGGTGCCGCCCATCTCGGTGATCGCGTCCGCATAGCGCGGCTGCACAGCCAGCGCATCGGCTTCGTCGAGGCTCAGGACCCGTCGTACAAAGCTCTCACCGAATCCGATGAGCGCCCGGTCATCGGTCACCGCATATTCGACGACCGCCCCCGTGGGCGTCGGGAACATGGATCCCGAACCCGCGTTCGGATCCTCCCAGCCGATGGACGTGATGGTCACCCCGTCGACCACTTCCTCGTTTACCGTGATCCCGCTGGACGGATCCATGGCGCCGAGTCCGGCGAACGAAGCAAGCTGGCCGAGCCGGCGCTCCGCCGCCGCGATGTCATTCGGGACCAGCACCAGGCCGCCGTACGGCTCATCGCCGTCGTAGCCGATGGCCACCGCCCCATCATCGATCCAGCTCACCAGATCCTCGATGTCGGCGCCGAGCGCCGCCTCAGCCGTGCCGATCCCCTCCTCGCCTTCGGGCGTGGTGGCCAGCGCCTCCTTCATCGGCTCGATGATCGCCGCGAAGGCCGCGCCCAGGTTGCCCGCCTCGCTGAAGTAGAGGGTATCGCCGGGGACTTCCGCGGCAAGGCCACGGTCCTCGTTCTCGACGGTGAACGGACCGGTCGGTGGATCCGTGGCCGCATCCAGCAGGATGCGATCGCCGGAGGCCGATACGGCCATGGCGCCGCGCAGCGGCTGATGCTGCATGAGCGACTCGAACGCGGCGGCGATCTCGGGAGAAGCTGCCGCACCCTCGGCGAGGGCATCGGCCATCAGGTCTGTCAGGTCATACGTGGCGAAGACCAACCAATCCTCAGGGAGCGTGTCGGTGAGCTTCGTCATCTCCGCCATCTCGGCGAGCGTTCCGGTGCCCGCCGCGTGGGTGTCGAGGGCGACGGCGACCGCGTCGGCGTCGGAGCCGATCACGACCTGATCATCCGTCAGCGCGTAGGCTCCGTTCTCCGACCCCTCCGCGCTCCGGATCGTCACGCCGGCGTGCTCGGTCTCGGTGAAGGTCAGCGCACCATCGTCGGCCTCGGCCAGGAGCCGCTGGATGCCGGCCTCGGCGGCCGCCTTATTGGTCACGCCCAGCAGGACCACGGTCGGCGGCACCTCGGGGACCGTCATCGGATCGACGGGCATCGCCATCGCGGAGGCGGGAATCTCGGTCACCGCGATTGCCACGTGACCGTCGAACCAGGGCGCCACGTCATCGGCCCAGCTCACGCCGGCGTCCTCTTCAACGAGCATCTCGTCAACGCGCGCGACAAGCTGCGCGTAGAGCGGTTGATCCAGGTCCACCCCCTCGATCGGTGGGAAGTGCCCGAGCATCTCGCGCAGGGCGCCATCCTGGGCCGCGGACGGCTCGAGTCGCATCTCGACGTAGAACGGTGCGTCGGCAGGCACGTAGGCGGCGCCGGAGCCCACATCCGCGGCACGCGTGGTGAGCAGGAAGCTGCCGACGGCGACGCCGATGCCAACGGCAAGGACGCCCACGCCGCCGATGATGGCCATGCGCCCGGTGGACAGTCCGCTGCTGGATCGGACGGATGCGGTCACGTCTGTGGTACTCCCCTCGAGATCCGACGCTCGGTAGCCGGACGTGGCGCAAGCGTACTGCGTCGGACCGAATCACGCGCATCCCCTAATGGGGTCAGGAGCGCCCCCACCTGATGCCGATGCGCCGCTCTCACGATCCCGTCGAGGAATCGGCCGTGTGCGCTAGGATCGGAGCCCCACCTGATCCCTCCTCATCACGATGGGCAGATGCCACCAACCGGAATCGTCGCAGGCGTCTTCTCAGCGATCTCCTTCGGCGCCGGCGACTTCGCCGGCGCCTTCGCCGCACGACGCGCCGGAGCGCTCGTCGTGGTGGCCGGCGCGCACTTCATCGGTCTCCTCGCGTTGGTGGTCGGGCTGCTCATCCTGGCCCCACCGGTGCCCGGTCTCGGCCCTGCGCTCATCGGCGTGGCGGCCGGCGCGGCAGGGGCGGTTGGCCTCGCGGCGCTCTATCGCGGCATGTCCCTGGGGTCGATGGGGATGGTGACCTCGCTGAGCGGGGCCGGATCGTTGGCCATCCCGCTCGCTGCGGGGGCTGCCTTGGGTGCATCGGTCATGCCTCTGCAGCTCGTCGGAGTCGGGTGTGTCGCGGTTGCCGGCGCGGCCGCCAGTGGGGCCTCTCGGGACGAGCTTGGACGCCAGGCATTGCTGCTCGCGGCGGCCGCGGCGGTGGGATTTGGTGCGTGGTACGTGCTCCTCGACCTGGCGGCACGCGGGGGCGACCCGCTCTGGGCGCTGGGATTCAGCCGAGCAACGTCAGCGACGCTCGCGACCGTCTTCGCATTCGGACGCTTTGATCGTGCGCGGTTCCCCTTGCGCATGGTGATCGCGGCGGGTCTCTTCGACGTCGGCGGCAACGCGCTCTACGTCGTCGCGCGCGAGGTCATCCCGATCGGCCTCGCTGCGGCTCTGACGGGGCTCTACCCGATCGTGACCATGATCCTTGCGCGCGTCGTCCTGGGCGAGCGACTACCGCGTCTTGGCCAGCTCGGCGTGGCCTTCGCCCTCCTCGGCATCGTCCTCATATCGGCCGGCGGGTAGCGGTCCCTTCGTCGCGGGGTAGCTGGCGGGCGCGCGCCGATACATCGGGCCGACACCCGCGCGACTGGCGCGCCATGCGCCGGCCCGCCTCATGTATGAGGCGCCGGTACACCCCGATGGAGCCTCACGTGCGCTGCGACCCAATCTATCGGGCACCCATCCATCGGGCGAGCCGAATCGCGACTCTCCAACCCGGTAAGCCAATGGTAAGCGGCCGGTAATTGTCGTTGAGGTCCCATGTGTGCCTGCCCGTGACGCGATCCGCCGGGTCGCGCGACCGGAACCATGCATGAGGAGATTCACGTGTCCCGCTTTCCCCTTCGCCGATCCCTGCTGTGGTCTCCGCTCGCCGCTCTGGTTGCGCAGCTCATCCTCACCGCGGCCGTCGCGGCCGTAACCGGAGGCGGTGATTTCCCCATCCGCCGCTCGTGAGTGTCGCCGGCGGTAGAATGGCTTGCCCGCCCCTCGCAGCCAACCGAGTCACCGTACCGCCGTATGACCTGGGATCGCGTCGCCATCGTCGAGCAACAGCTCGACAACTACCTCGAGGCAGCCGGGACGCCCGTGCCCCGGCTGGCTGCCGATGCCCCGCTGCGGGACGCCGGCGGCCTGACCGCGACCGGTGCGCTGGCTCTTTTCGAGGATCAGCTCGCCTCCCGCCAGCTCGACGTTGCGGCCCGCGAACTGAAGAAGACCAACCGGAGCTTCTACACCATCAGCTCGGCAGGTCACGAGAACAACGCGGTGGTCGGGGCAAGGTTGCGTGTCAACGATCCGGCCTTTCTCCACTATCGGTCCGGCGCCTTCATGATGGCTCGGGCCCGCCAGATGCACGGCGGCACGCCCAT
>JBBJNX010000264.1:0-3911 GCA_037721115.1 Candidatus Limnocylindria bacterium | reverse complement strand
GCGATACCTAGAGCTACTAGGGGAAGGGGAGGCATGGCGCTAACCTTAGTCCAATAGCGCCGCGATCTCCTCGCACGTCCAGACCGCGTATGGCGCACTGGTCCGGCGGCCGGCCATTGACAAGCGGCGCGACTCGGCGACACTCGGCACCCGCACCAGGTCGCTCGTGCCGACCGAACGAGACTCAGGCTGGAGCTCAGAGGCTTAGCCCCGACCCGTAGCCCCTATTAACGGGCAGGTACATTCGCGGACGGTGCCGAGACTGCGACCACGAGACTAGCCGAGAATACAGCGGTTTCCATAGTGGGTTAACAGCGTGACCATTCTTCTCTCCGTCGCGGGCGTTACGGCATTCGTGCTGGCCATCGTGTTGGGGGAGCGCTTCGGATACCGACGTCGCGCGGCTCGCGTGGCTTGGATGCTTTTCGCAGTATCAGCCGGCTGGTTGATCGGAGACCTCGTCGCTCCAGAAAGGGCTTGGATCGGGGAAGTCGTCGGGTTGGGCGTCGGCTGGCTCAGCTACGGCACAATCGCGCGATACGAACGAGACAGACGTGCCCGCGGGCTATGAGCATTTTCTTCGCGGGCCGTACCGCTCCCGCCGCACGCCGTCAGCGCGATCGCTGCCAACCACCAAGCACCCACTCTCACGGGCGTGAATCGAGCCATGAATTGACCTCCAGTGCTCCGCGCGGCCCGAGATGTCCGGACCGCGCGGAAAGGTTCGCCATTCGCAGTTCAGGGTGATCCAACCGCTACCCGATGTGGCAGGCAGATCGAGGCTCGACTTGGAAGACGTGGCGCGTCGAGGTGCCGGGCAACCCGGGCGTCCTCGGGGCCGCGGCCCTGCTCGACTCGGGCCATCAGGACTATGCTGGTCGCGTGGGACAACTCGTCGTCAGGGCCATCGATCCAAGGCTTAAAAACGGCCTCAAGGGGTTCCTGCTTGGCATGATCCGTGGCGCTCGATGGGAACTGACCTGCGGCTTTTGCAAGCAGCAATTCCGGACGCTCCAGCACCTGTTCTCGCAGACCGCGGACTGTCCATTTTGCGGAACGCGAAACCTGCTCGTGGGCGGAGGCCCGCAGCCGATCAACTGATACGCTCTCACACATGGCGCACCCGTCAGAGGAGGGTGCTGGGACCGATACGACTGGGCAATAACCCACCGCGCATACGGGTCATCGGCTAAACGAGCCGGCGGTCGGCGGCCCAGCGGGTTAGTTCGTATCGGTTCGAGAGCTGTAGCTTGCGCAGCACCGCCGAGACGTGCGTCTCGACCGTCTTGACCGAGATGTGCAGCTCGTGTGCAACCTCTTTGTACGTGTAGCCGCGCGCGATGTAGCGCAGCACCTCGCGCTCCCGTCGGCTGAGGAGGTCCAGTTCCGGGTCCAATGGCTGCGGCGCCTCGCCGCCAAAGGCGTCCAGGACGAAGCCTGCCAGCCGCGGCGAGAAGACCGCGTCGCCATCGTGGATGCGCTGAACTGCTGACGAGAGCTCCTCGGCTGAGATCGATTTCGTGACGTAGCCCCGCGCACCGGCGCGGATGATGCCGATGACGTCTTCGGCGGCATCCGACACCGATAGCGCGAGGAAGCGGACCTCGGGCCGTGCGGTATGCACGGCCTCAATCACAGTGCGACCACCGCCGCCGGACATGTGGACATCGAGCAGCACTACATCCGGTCCGGAGGCCAGGATCCCGGGCACTGCCTCCTCCACGGATCCGGCGTCGCCGACGATCTCCAGCTCGCGACTCAGCTCGGCGCGGACGCCGGAGCGGAAAAGTTTGTGGTCGTCGACCACGAAGACGCGGACGGTCACGGCGCCGCCGTGGGCAATTGGATGACCACCTCGGTGCCGGCGCCCGGCCGGCTGTGAACGTGCGCGCTGCCGCCACGACGCTCGATGCGGCCGACGATCGAATCAGCGATCCCGCGTCGGTCGGACGGCACGACGTCGGGGTCGAAGCCAGCTCCCTGGTCTCGCACGAATGCGCTGATCGTGTCCGCTTCGACCTCGACATACACTGAGATTGCTGTGCTCCCCGAGTGCCGGGCGGCGTTGGCGACGGCCTCGGCGCAGGCGTTGACCATGGCGCGCAGCCGGTCGTCCAGTTCGGCATCGCCGACGACGACCGCCTCGACACTGACTTGGTGCTGTCGCTCGATGCGTCCAGCCATCGAGTCGATCGCGTCGCGCAGCCGCACGCCGGCGAGCGCCGGCGCCCGCCCGTACAGCCACGCGCGGAGCTCGCGCTCCTGGGTGCGAGCCAGGCTCGCCATCTCGCGCGGCGCCTTGGCGCGTTGGATCAGAGCCAGCGTCTGCAGCACCGAGTCGTGCAGGTGCGCTGCCATCTCGGCGCGCGCGTCCGACCGGATCCGGCTGCTGCGCTCCTCGACCAGCGCGCGGCCCATGCTCCACACCCAGGGTCCCGCCAGCAACGCGGCGCCACCGATCGCCACGATCATGGCGAGCAGCATGTTGCCAGCGGCTGCCAGCGACGTGTTCGCGGCCAGAAAGACGGCCATGCCGGCCAGGATGAGCAGCGAGCCGACCGCCACACGCGGCAGCGAGATCTCGCCGGTCACCACCGACTCCAGCGGGGTGCCGAGGCTCGACAGCGTCCACCGCCCACCGCCATCATCCGTGCTGCGTGCCCAGAGGATGGCGAAGCCGATGGCGGCCAGTACCACCGGCCAACCGAGATCGCCGCCGAACCACCATCCAGAGACCCAGAGCAGGATCACCAGTCCGCCCGCAACCAGGCCCGCGCCGACCATCTGGCTCCTCGTCGGCGTCCGCACCTTGCGCGGGTGTGGCGTCGCTGCGGCCGTCGCTGCCTCGAGCGGCGCCAGGAGCCAGGTGAGGAGGTACACAACCACGCCGAAGCCGACGGCGAAGGACAGGCCGATGAAGCAGGCCCGCACAATATTCGAATCGACGCCCAGGTGGCGCCCGATCCCGCCGGCAACCCCGGCGGCCATGCGATCAGTTCGGCTGCGCTCGAGCGGCGAGCGCGAAGCCTGCCGCTCGGCGGCCCGTTCTCGGGCATTGACCTGGGCCATGTGCTGCATCTTCCCATACAGGCATCGTCGCCCACGATCGGTGACAACCCTGAAAGCCGCGGCTGCGCCTCAGGGTCGAATGGGGGTCATCCCCTATGGTCGTCGCCCGACCTGACCTTGATGATCGACACGCATGACGACCGAGCAGCCGACCGCCCCGCGATTGTTGCGCCGCCGGACCGACGACCGCGTCATTGGCGGCGTCGCCAGCGGCCTGGGAGAATTCCTGAACGTCGATCCGCTCCTGGTCCGCATCGGCTTCGTGGGCCTCATGGTCTTCGGCGGCCTCGGCCTGCTTCTGTACGTAGGTGGCTGGCTGCTGGTGCCCGAAGAGTCCAGCGACGAGTCGATCGCGGAGGAGCTCCTAAGACGCACAGGCCTGACGCCGGCCCGTTGGCTTGTGCTGCTGTTGCTCTGCGCCGGCCTCCTCGTCTTCCTTGGGGGGATGGGCAACGTCGTCGCCTTTGGCGATCTCGCGATCGGCGTCGGTATGGCGATCATCGTTATCGTGCTCGGTGGGGCGCTGCTTGCGCAGAGCGGACGGCTGCCGATGCCCGGGGTTGCGCCCATCGCCACGCCGACGCGCCCAGCGAAGCCGATCGCTGCTCCGCCTGAGGTTGTGCGTCCGCGCGTGGCGCGACCTCGGCGATCCCGATCGCCGCTGGGTTGGTACGTGCTCGGCGCGATGCTGGCTGGCATCGGTCTGCTGGCACTGGTCACCAACATCTCGGGCGCCGACGTCGATATCGGTCAGTTCTTCGGGCTTTCACTTGGCGTGATCGGCATCGGGTTGGTGGTCGGGACGTGGTGGGGGCGTGCCCGTCTCCTCATCCTGCTGGGCC
>JBBJNX010000009.1:0-14425 GCA_037721115.1 Candidatus Limnocylindria bacterium | reverse complement strand
AGTCGCATTCCGCAGCTGCTTCGCGACGCGGGCGTCAGGTAGGCGCACGCCCGCGTGACAACGCGCCTTCCGCCTGACGCCAGCGTCGACGATGCGAAGAATGCGATTTGTGGCCCGCGGCCCCCCGATGAACGCGGCCGAGCCACCTACGCTGCTCGGCCGCCGTCGGAACGCACGAAGCGACCCAAGGAACGTCCGGGAATTGGCGTGTTCCGGTTCGCCGGTTGTGGCCTGGGCCTCACGATTGCCCTCGTCCTGGGCGTCGGCGTGGTCGCGCTGATCGGATCCCTGCGAGACGACCCGGGTCGGAACCCGGCACCCGCCGCCTATCGAACGGCGGTGTGCGCTGCGTTCGAGCAGTTGAGCGAAGGGACGCGCGCCCTCGAGCGCGGGGTGGACGACGACAATCCTGCGGGGCGTGAGATGGCGGCGCTTGCCATTGAAAGCCACGTAGCCGCCGCGAACGATGCGCTCACCGACCTCCCGATCTGGGAACCCGGCCGCTCCATGGACGAACTTCTCGGCTCGCAGATCATCACGCTCACCAACGGAGCGGCGTCGCTCGCCGATGGCGCAGCCGCCCAGGATCTCGCGATTGCGCTCGAGGTCGACGCGGGCGGACGCGAACAACTGTCGACGGGCCGCTACGGGTTCGACTGCTCCTGATCCGCTTCCTCCGCATGATCCGCCTGGACCAGCTCCCAGAGGACGCCGCTCAACGTCCGCGGATGGAGGAATCCGACGGGGCCGTGAACGCCGGCCCGCGGTCGATGGTCGATCAGCTCTGCCTCCTGTGCGGCCAGCCGATCCAGCTCGAGCGGGAGGTCGTCGGTCGCCAGACAGATGTGATGCAGCCCCTCACCACGTGTTGCGAGGAAGCGTGCGACCCCGCTCGCATCATCGAGCGGCTCGATGAGCTCGATCCGCGCTGCTGGCATGGGGCCAGTGCGCAGGAAGCAGAGCCGCACCCCCTGTGGCGCAAATTCCATGGGATCGGCTTCGGGCAGAAGGCCGAACAGATCGCGGTAGCGCGGCAGCGCCACGTCGATCGAGCGCACGATGATGGCGATGTGGTGGATCGGCCCAACCCGTGGAGGCTGACTCATGGACGATGCTCTCCCCAGACGCGGCGCAATGCATGGGAGATCTCGCCGAGCGTGACGGAGGCCTCAACGCAGGACCGGATGCGGGGAAGAACGTTCTCCGTGCCGGTGGCCGCCCGCTCGAGATCCTCGACGGCGGCGTCGGCCGTCGGCCCATCGCGCCGTGCGCGGACCGCACGGGTCCGTTCGACCTGGGTCGCCTCGAGCGCCCGATCGATTCGCTGCGCTTCCGGCCCGTGCTCCTCACTGTCCTCGACGTACGCGTTCACCCCGACGATGATGCATTCACCGGACTCGACGGCCTGCTGGTGCAGGTACGCCGTTTCGCCGATCGCGTCCTGCTGGTAGCCGTCTGCCAGGGCCGCAAGCGTACCGCCACGCTGGTCGATGACGTCGATCTCGGCCAGCACGCGCTGCTCGATCTCGTTCGTCACGGCCTCCACGTAGTACGAGCCGCCCAGCGGATCCACCGTCGCGGTCAGGCCAGCTTCGTTGTACAACACCTGTTGCGTTCGGAGAGCCAGGCGGGCCGAGGCAGGCGTCGGGAGGCCGAGCGCCTCGTCGAGGGCGTTGGTGTGAAGGGATTGCGCGCCGCCGAGGATCGCCGCCAGAGCCTGGACCGAGGTGCGGACGACATTGACATCGGGCTGCTGCGCGGTGAGCGTCGAACCGCCGGTCTGAACGTGGAAGCGCATGGCCATGCTCTTCGGATCGCGAGCACCGAAGCGATCACGGGCTACCCGAGCCCACACCCGTCTCGCGGCCCGGAACTTCGCGACCTCCTCGAGCAGGTCGCCGTGGGCAGCGAAGAAAAAGGAGAGGCGTGGCGCAAATTCGTCGAAAATGAGACCGGCGGCGAGGGCCGCCTCGCTGTAGGCGATCGCATTGGCCACCGTGAACGCCACTTCCTGGACGGCCGTCGAGCCAGCCTCACGGATGTGATAGCCACTGATGCTTATCGTGTTCCAGGCAGGGAGATCGGCTCGACAATACGAAAAAGTATCGGTCACCAGTCGCATGGATGCCTCCGGCGGAAAGATATAAGTCCCCCGCGCGATGTACTCCTTGAGGATGTCGTTCTGGACCGTGCCACGCAGCCGTCTGGGGTCCGTCCCTCGGCGACGGGCCACAGCTTCGTACATCGTCAGGAGGATCGCCGCGGTCGCGTTGATCGTCATCGAGGTCGAGACCTCGGCCAGATCGATCCCGTCGAGCAGGATCTCCATATCCTCCACCGAGTCGATCGGCACCCCGACTCGACCGACCTCGCCAAGCGCCATCGGATCGTCGGAGTCGTAACCAATCTGGGTTGGCAGATCGAAGGCGACCGAGAGGCCAGTCTGGCCGTGCTCCAGCAGATAGCGGAACCGACCGTTGGTCTCTTCGGCGGAACCGAAGCCCGCGTACTGGCGCATCGTCCATGGCCGGGCGCGGTACCCGTCAGGGTGGATCCCGCGCGTGAACGGGTATTCACCCGGGGCTCCTAAGACACTGGCCGCATCGAAGGCCCCCAGGTCCTGCGGCCCGTAGAACGTCTGGATCTCCATGCCGGAGGTGGACCGATACGGACGCGCCCGCGGGCGCTCAGGATCACTCATCGGCCGTCGATTGTACGCGCCGTCACTCGAGCCGAACGAGGGGTGTACCCGTCGTCACCGTCTCGCCGGCCTGCACCGATACCTCGATCACGCGCCCGCTCCGCGGCGCCCGGACGTCGTTCTGCATCTTCATGGCCTCGATGGTCAGCAATGTTGCACCCTCATCGACCGGGTCACCGGCCGAGACCGCCACCGTCAGGATCAGCCCGGGCAACGTCGCCCTGACTGCCGCGGGTCCGGCGCGCGCAGTGGTCGCCGTTTCCGCACCCGCGAGCACTTGTTCGCGCCATGAGCGCACCGTGACCGGAATTCGACGCCCCCGGATCGTCACCACCCAGTCGCTGGCCTTGCCCTCAACGAGGACCGGCATTGAGGCCGCACCATTGATGAGCCGCCCGATCCCCCTGGCCGGATCGATGATCTCGAATCGCCACCCCTTGGCTGGCGTGACCGACTCGCCGTCAATCCGGGCCTCGAGATCGCTCATCAGCGCAGGGCCCGACGGCGTGCAACCTCGGCCCATGCCGACCCCGCGCGTTTCGAGTCAGGAGGCCGAATCGGACTCGACTCCGTTGCCGTCCGTACCGCGATTGCCGCGATGGCAGCCAGCGCGCCATGCTCGTCAGGGAGGGGATGATCGATCCCCCACCGGTCATCAATCAGACCGGTGTCATACGAGCCGGTCATAAACGACGCATCGTCGACCAGCCAGCGCAGGAATCCGGCGTCGGTCTGAACGCCCCCGATGACGGTCTCGTCCAAAGCGCGCCGCAACCGATCGACGGCGGCCGAGCGGTCATCCGCATGCACCATTAATTTGGCGAGGAGCGGATCATATTCCGGCTGCAAATCCGTATCAGCCGCAACACCCGCATCAACCCGAACCCCCGGCCCGGCCGGCATCTGCCAGGCAGTGATCCGGCCCGCACTGGGCCGAAAATCGTTGTAGGGGTCCTCGGCGTACAGCCGGACCTCGATGGCGTGCCCCCGGCTACTGGCATGCATGACAGCATCGGGGAGGGGCTGGCCGGCGGCGACGCGGATCTGCCAGGCCACCAGGTCGACTCCCGTCACCAGCTCGGTGACACCGTGCTCGACCTGAAGACGCGTGTTCATCTCGAGGAAGTAGTGGTTGTTCGCCGTGTCTAGGAGAAACTCGACGGTCGCTGCACTATGGAAATCAACAACACCGGCGACCCGGCGCGCGCTGTCGAAGAGCGCCTCTCGTATTCCCGGATCGATCGCCGGCGACGGGGACTCCTCCACCAGCTTCTGATGGCGACGCTGGATGCTGCAGTCTCGCTCGCCCAGCACCGCCAGCCGACCATGACGATCGCCGAGCAACTGAACCTCGATGTGGCGAACGGGGGCGAGGAGGCGTTCGGCGTAGACCGTTCCATCGCCGAACGCGGAGAGTGCTTCGCGGCGTGCCGCAACCAGGGCGTCGGCGACTTCGTCAGGCGAGTCGACCCGGCGCATGCCCCGACCACCACCCCCGGCACTGGCCTTGAGCATCAGCGGAAACCCGATCACAGCCAGTTCGCGAGGGTCATCTGCCAGCGCCACGGTCGTGCCGGGAACGATCGGGACACCGGCCGCCTGTGCCAGACGGCGTGCCGCCAATTTGTTGCCGAGAGACTCCAACGTGGTCGGCGGTGGGCCAATGAACACGAGGCCGGCGGCCTCTACCGCTCGCGCAAACTCGGGATTCTCCGAAAGAAAGCCATACCCCGGATGAATCGCTTCGGCGCCCCGACGCACCGCCGCCGCGATGACGGCGTCGATCGCCAGATACGACTCCCGTGGGGCCGGCGGCCCGATCCGCTCGCTGGCGTCGGCCATGTGCACATGCAGCGCGTCGACATCGGCGTCCGAATGGACGCTGATTGGAGAGATCCCGAGCTCCCGGCAGGTGCGGATGACGCGGATTGCAATCTCACCGCGGTTGGCGATCAGGAGCCTGGAGAATGGTGGCATCGGTCTGTCCGTGCGCAAAGACGGCTGCCCGCTAGAGCGGGATGTTGCCGTGCTTCTTGGGCGGTATCGTCTGGCGCTTCTGCTGGAGCACCGATAGCGCACCAGCGATCCGCGTCCGCGTCTCGGAGGGAAGGATGACCTCATCCACGTACCCCCGGGCTGCGGCGACATATGGATTCGCGAAGCGATCCTGGTACTCGGCCACCAGCCGCTGTCGTTCTGCGGCTGCATCGTCGGCCTCTGCAATCTGCTCGCGGAAGATGATGTTCACTGCTCCCTCCACACCCATGACCGCGATCTCCGCCGTTGGCCAGGCGTAGTTCATGTCGCCGCGCACATGCTTGCTGCTCATGACGTCATACGCACCGCCGTAAGCCTTGCGCGTGATGACGGTGACCTTGGGAACGGTTGCCTCGCAGTACGCGTACAGCAGCTTCGCGCCATGGCGAATGATTCCGCGGTGTTCCTGTTCGACTCCCGGAAGGAAACCCGGGACATCGACCAGGGAAACGATCGGGATGTTGAAGCAATCACAGGTGCGGACGAACCTGGCTGCCTTATCGGAGGCATCGATATCCAGGACACCTGCAAGCACCTCCGGCTGCTGCCCGACGATCCCAACGCTTCGGCCCTCAATGCGACCGAATCCGCAGATGATGTTTCGCGCGTATTCGGCGTGGACCTCGGTAAACGAGCCGTCATCGACGACACCGCGGATCACGAGGTGCATGTCATATGACTGCTTCGGCGAATCGGGAATGAGGGCGTCGAGCGCCGCGCCGTTGACACTCGGCTCAGACCACTCGTCGTGGCGCGGCGGCACGTCCAGATTGTTGGACGGTAGATATCCGACGAGCGTGCGCGCCAGCTGGAGTGCCTGCGGTTCACCGGAACTCAGGAAGTGCGCGACGCCGCTGGTCTCGTTATGGATGCGTGCACCGCCGAGGCCTTCGAGATCAATCTCTTCGTGCGTCACCGTTTTCACGACGTTCGGTCCGGTCACGAACATGTAGCTGGTCCCTTCCACCATCACGACGAAGTCGGTGATGGCGGGCGAGTAGACAGCTCCGCCAGCGCATGGTCCCAGCACCAGCGAGATCTGCGGCACGACTCCCGATGCAAGGGTATTTCGCAGAAAGATATCGGCGTACCCGCCGAGGCTGACGACACCCTCCTGAATACGGGCACCACCAGAATCAGAGAGGCCGATGATGGGAGCACCGTTCTCGATCGCAAGGTCCATGACTTTGCAGATCTTCTCAGCGTGTGCCTCCGACAACGAGCCTCCAAAGACCGTGAAGTCCTGGCTGTAAACGAACACCGACCGCCCTTCGATCCGGCCAAACCCGGTGATGACCCCGTCTCCGAAGTAGCTCTCTTCATCAAGTCCGAAGTCGCTGGCCCGATGAGTGACGAAGGCATCCATCTCGGTGAAGCTACCGCCGTCCAGCAGGAGCTCGAGGCGTTCGCGAGCCGAGAGCTTGCCGCGCGCGTGCTGCTGCTCCAGCCGGGTCGCTCCGCCACCCATCTGCGCGTCGCCGCGGAGGACGCGCAACTGATCGAGTTTGTCGGCGGTCGACACGGAGGGGCTCCTTGGCACTGCGTTCATTGGTGGGCCCGGCAGGAATCGAACCTGCGACCATCCGGTTATGAGCCGGTTGCTCTGACCATTGAGCTACGGGCCCGCAGGAACGACGGTGGACAACTTGGAGTATAGACGGATGTCTTTGCACAACGACAGGCCGATTTCTCCACGTTGTGGACAACTCGGATGGACCGATGCACGCGCACGGGCCTATGATCTTTCAACGCCGCACATCGCGGAAGGACCGCTGGATCGCACAAGGTGACGCGTTGACCAAGGTAATTTCGATCGCAAACCAGAAGGGCGGCGTCGGCAAGACGACCTGCTCGATCAATCTCGGTGGAGCACTGGCCGAACGCGGTTACCGAGTGCTGTGTGTCGACATGGATCCCCAGGCAAATATGACTGTCGGGCTCGGAGTGTCGCTTTCTGATGTCCGGGAGTCCATGGCTGATGTTCTCTCCGAAGATCGAGTGTCACTCGATGATGTCGTGCGCACCACGCAGGCGGATGGCCTGTGGGTGGCACCCGCAACCCTGGAGCTCGCCTCCACCGAGGTCGAACTCTTCACGGCCATCGGCCGCGAGATGGTCCTGCGCGACGCGCTTTCCGGATGGGCAGAGCAACAGTTCGACGTGATCATCATCGATTGTCCACCGACCCTCGGTCTGCTCACCATCAATTCGCTCGTGGCGAGCAACCGCGTGATCATTCCGGTCCAGACCCAGTACTACGCGATCAAGGGACTGACCGCGCTGATCAAGGTGATCAACACCATCAAGGTGAAACTGAATCACGACCTCGAGGTGCTCGGGCTCCTACCGACCTTCTATGATGGGCGTACGGTCCTCGCACGCGAGATGCTCGAGAATCTGCGGGAGCTCGGCGATCACCGCGTCTTCAACACCATGATCAAACAGACGGTGAAGCTCGGTGAGGCGCCGTTGACCGGTAAGCCGGTCACCGACTACGCGACCGGCTCAGCCGCGGCGCGCGCATTCCGGGATCTGGCCCAGGAGGTAATCGAGCTTGGCTGACAAGAGGCCCGCATTCAAGGAGAACATTCACCGCCTCTTTGACGAGGCGCAGCGCACGGACCTGGCGCCCGGAATCGTGTCGCTCATCGAGTCGCCCGCGACTCACGCACAGATCCGCGAGGTGCCGGTCAGCAAGATCCTGCCAAACCCCGCGCAACCTCGTCTCTCCTATGACGAGGACTCGCTCATCGAGCTCGCCAGCTCAATCCGTGAGCATGGAGTCCTTCAGCCGATCCTCGTGCGACCGAGTGGAGCTCAGTTCGAGCTAATCGCTGGCGAACGCCGATGGCGCGCATCGCGAATGGCCGAGCGCGCAACCATTCCGGCGATCGTGGTCGACTTCGACGAGAGCACCGCGCTCGAGGTGAGCATCATCGAAAACCTCCAGCGTGAGGACGTCTCGCCGCTCGAAGAGGCGACGATGTTTCGCAAGATGACCGACGCGTTTGGCTACTCAGTTCGCCAGCTCGCGCAGAAACTTGGCAAGGATAAGGGCTATATCGAAAATCGGCTGCGTCTTTCCGATGCGCCGGCTGACATCCGTGAACTCGTGTCGTTGCGCAAAGACACCATCAGCCACGCCTATGAGCTGATGAAGATCGGAGACGAGCGCCAGCGTCGTCGGCTCGCCAAGCGGATCGTGGCCGGTGACCTATCGCTCGCGAAACTTCGCATCATCACCGGCGGAGGCAAACCCAATGAAGAACCCGCGGCCGGTGAACGGCCCCGTCGTCGTGCAAAGACAGTCGCGGGCGAACTGGAGTCCGCGCGGGCCGCGGACGACGCCCTCATGGGGGCTCGTTCGAAACTTTCGGAAGGGGTGGACGACCTCGTCGACATCCTCCGAAACCCGGCGATGATGGAGCAGATTCCCGAGGTGAATCGAGCGAATTTCGCCAAGCATCTGACGATCACGAAGCTTAAGATCGAGAACGCGATCGCAATCATTCGATCGGGCGCACCGCACCGGGATGAGACGGAATAGCGATCGCCAGTCCGCCGTCAGGCGGTGTAGGACATCACCTCACGTTGGTCCACGAGAAAATCGACCAGCTTGAGGCGCGCGGCGGGGTCAATGCGCCTGAGACCGCCAATCGCCTTCGGCAGCTCGAAGATCGGCGCAGCGAGGGAGCCCGCGGTGTCGATCCCGACGACGTGATCTGGTCCCCCGCCGACAAGAAAAGCGCGCTGGAAACCGCGCGCATCCAGCCCGGCGGCACGACAGAACGCCTCGATCGCCGAGCCGACGCCCATCCGCTTGGCGAAGTCGACGAACAGGTCGGCTGCCCAGGTGTCCACCTGAGCGTCCTCCTGGGCAGCCACCATCTCGCGATAGCTTTTCTCTTCGATCTCGCTCACGCTCGCTCCTCGGAATGATTCCTTGCACGCCGCCAGATTCTAGCGGAGCCGAAGAGCACGCTGCCGGAGGCGGCGCGAGGGCCGACGGCTGCGCTATCCTCGGCCCATGATCGACCGCACCGCCGATCCGCGGACCGAGGACACCCTCGTTTACGAGCTGTTGCAGACGCAGCGTGACGCCAGCGAGCCGGACGTGATCGGACATGCCACCTTCCGTGGCGGCAGGACGGTCATCGAAGCGCCAGATGGAGTCCGCATCGCGGTCGAGGAGGTCCTGTCGCGCGCCTTTGTCGATCGAGTGCAGGCCGACGAGCGCCCCCGCGGATACCGTCGTAGTGGCAGCGGAATGGTCGACATGCTCGTTCCCGGAATGGCAGAGCACTTCATCGCCCGCCTTCGCGGCCTCTGGCTCAGCTACCCGGATGGCTCGGTCGTCACCGCTCGTCCTGGAAGCGCCCTGGGCACTCGGCAAATGATCACAGAACCGTCAGATACCGGCACGCCAGTCACGGACGCACGCATCCGACGGTCGACTCTCGTGAGCGCCGATCGCCGTCTCGGCACCAGGCCTCTCGTTCGCGCACATGCTCCCGATGACGGGCGACGCCCCGAGAACGAGCTTGCGGCCGGCCCGGTCAGCACGACCGACTGTGGCTGGATCACCTAGCTCAGCGATGTTCGCGAATTGCCTGGGCTCGGTATGATGGCGGCATGACGCTCCTCAAGTACCTCGTCATTCCCGCTGTCATCGTCGTCATCGGCGCGGTCTATTGGTTCCTGTCCTACGAGGCGGCAGGAACCGCCATGATCGTCATTTTCGGCATCGCGATGGCGCTGATGGGGTGGATCCTGGTTCCCACGTTCGGCGATGTCGGCCCGACGGCACCGATCGACCCCGAATGGCATGAGCGCAGGCCCTGAGCCCAGGCAGCGGAACGCCGGACACTGCGGCTACCCTGGCGGCAGAGCCACCAACGCAGTGCCCGGCTCGATGGTACTAACGCACCATGGGCCCCAGCGTTAGCCCTCTCAAGGCATTCTGATGTCGCGAATGCTCGCGAGAGTACGCGCGAGGATTCAGGAGGTGGCTCCGGCGGTAAGATTCGAACTTACGACCAAGCGGTTAACAGCCGCCCGCTCTACCACTGAGCTACGCCGGAACGCAGCGAGGAGCCGCAAGCGGTCCTCGCAAGCGGTCCTCGGGACGCACGGATCATAGCGCGACCAGCCGAACCGGGTCAAAGCTCCGACGGCCCGACTATCCATAGTCGCGAAGTATATACCTATATACTTTACCCCCGACAATCCGTCAGGGAGACCCTATTCCAAATAGTCCTTTAGCTTGCGGCTGCGGCTGGGATGGCGCAGCTTGCGCAGTGCCTTCGCCTCGATCTGGCGGATGCGCTCACGCGTCACCTGGAAGTCTCGCCCGACCTCCTCCAGGGTTCGCGATCGGCCATCCTCGAGACCGAACCGGAGCTGAAGCACGCGCCGCTCTCGATGCGTGAGGGAGTCGAGTACCCCCTCCACCTGCTCCTTGAGGAGCTGGTGCGAAGCAGCGTCGGCCGGTGCCACCGAAGCAAGGTCCGGAATGAAGTCACCGAGATGGCTGTCCTCCTCCTCGCCGATTGGCGTCTCGAGGCTGACCGGCTCCTGGCTGACCTTCATGATCTCGCGAACCTTTTCCGGCGAGACTGTCTGTGGTCCCTCCGCGACGCGGACATCCACCTCGCCTTCGGTGGGCTCGCGCTGGAGCTTGTCGCGAAGCTCGCGGATGATCTCGTCGCGGCTCATCCGCCGCGCGATCTCCTCCACGTTCGGCTCACGCCCAAGCTCCTGGAGCAGCGTCCGGCTGACCCGAATGAGACGATTGATCGTCTCGACCATGTGGACCGGGATGCGGATCGTGCGCGCCTGGTCGGCGATGGCGCGCGTGATCGCCTGCCGGATCCACCACGTGGCGTAGGTGCTGAACTTGAAGCCCTTCTCGTAGTCGAACTTCTCGACCGCCCGAATGAGGCCGATATTCCCCTCCTGGATCAGATCCAGGAAGCTCATGCCGCGACCGATGTACTTCTTCGCGATGCTGACCACCAGGCGCAGGTTGGCCTCGGTCAGGCGCTTGCGCGCATCGGTGCTCTGCTCGACCAGGCGTCCGGTCCGCTTCTCCAGCGGCACGTCCACCGGGATGGTCGGGTCATATCCCAGGCTGAGCAGATACTCGGCATCGTGCCCTGAGGTGATGAACTCTGCCACGATGAGCTGTGCGGTCTCGCGCGCCCACACCTCGAGCTCGACGAGCTCCACGGCTCCGGCGTGGCTCGGCGGACGGAACCGATACGTGGACCCGAACAGGACGGCGTCCTTCAACCCCTGGGCGGGGTCCGAGGCCAGCACCTTGAGGATCGACTCGGCCTCCATCAGGCGCGTGCGCGCCTCGTCATCGAGGCTCGGTGCCTTGCGCGCCTTGGAGAGCTTGATCGACGGCACCTCGATCATCTGGCGCTTGCGACCGACCCACCAATCGACGGCGTCGCGCGTGACGCGCGGCGCCTCCTTCGGCAGGTCGAACGCGCGCATTGCGGCCATGCTGCGCGCCTTGGGCTCGCTGTCCAGGGTCACCCAGGTGTAGAGGTTCACGAGGGCGCGTGCCGGATCCTCCACGGCGAGCTCGCCGAGCTCGATGGCCTTGGCCAGCACGACCTCCTCCTCGGCGGTCAGCAGCGCGACCTTTCCGATCTCCTTGAGGTACATCCGTACCGGGTCATCGATGCCGATGAGGTCAGCGGCGAGCGCCTCGAGATCCTCCTGCCCCTGTCTGGTCTTGGCGCTGGCCTTGGCGGCTGCCTTCGGCGCAGCTGCCTCCCTTTCCTCCTCCTCGTCGGACATCCCGAGAAGGGTCGGTTGATTCGCGGCATCGAGCACCTCCACGCCTGCCTCCGCGGCGGCGGCGTACAGCTCCTCGACGGCACCCATCTGCGCCTCGGGATGCGGAATGGCCTGGAGAATCTGGTCGTGGGTGATGAAGCCTTCTTCTCGTCCACGGGCCAGCAGGTCGGCGACGACCGCGGCCTGCGCGGTGTCGACCACCGTCCCGTCATCACCCGCCGATCCAGCACCCGCGACCGGCGCCTTCCGCGTTCGCTTGGGCTTCGAACCCGCCTGCTCAGATGCCGTCGCCTTCACCACGCCAGCATCCTTCGGCGTGGCAGTTGTCGATGGCACTGCCTTGGCCGGCACCTCAGCCGATGCTTTTGCCGGCGCCTTTGCCTTGGAGGTCGTTCCATCGTTCGGCTTCTCTGCTGTCAGTCGAGTTCGTGCCGTAGTAGTCGCCACGCTCAGCTCCTCCTCTCGCCGGCCACCAAAGCCGGCGTGTTCATTGCTTCTTCAAGCTGCCCTCGCATCTGGTGCAGCTGATGGACCTTTCGTTCGAGTTCCCGCACGTCGTCGGACGCGTCGTCATCCGCAGCGGCGCGGATCAGCGTTTCGAGATCATTGAGTTGCTCATTTACACGGACGATGCGCAGCCGAACGAGGCAGACACGAAGCACCTCGCGATCGCTCGACGTATCTGGGCGCGACCCGCTGGCCCTGGCCGAAGCCAGCAGGCCGCGGGCCAGGTCGGCGCTGGCCGGATCGAGTCCCGCCACGAACCGTTCGAGATCCGGCGCGCCGTCCGCTGATACCGCCGTATGCCAGGCGGTGCCCAGCGCCTGCGCCGATTCGTCACCAAACGGCAACCGCTCGGATGAATCCAGCTCGGCAGCGAGCGTGGGATTCAGCAGCATCAGCGTGATGGCCTGCCGCTCGAGCGGCGTCAGCGCCGGTTGGGCGACATCGGCGTCAGCCTGAACGTCGATCGGAGCACGGCGTGACGCCGGGCTCCTGGCCTGCATTCGACCAAGCTCATCGCGCAGATCCTGCTCATTCAGATTCAGCCGCGTCGAAAGAGCCAGCACCGTGGTTCCCTGGAGCAGAGAGGCCGGCATGCCCGCCACTCGAGACAGGACGCTCTGAGCGGCTCGCATCCGCTCTCCCACCGAATCACCGACATCGGTCGTTTCGCGCTCGATGAAATAGTCCATCAAGACCTTCTGCTTCTGTTGCGCCTCCTCAACCGCCCGGCGCCACGCATCCGGATTCGATCGAATGAGCTCGTCCGGGTCTTTGCCAGCCGGCATCCGGATCACACGCACCTTGTTGACCATGTCCGGACCGAGCTCTTCGAGGAGGTTGCGCTGGGTGGCAGCTTCTCCCGCTAGGTCCACGTCGTAGGCGATCGCCACCGCATCGGCGTAGCGGGTTGCCAGCTCGACCTGCCCTTGCGTAAGCGCGGTCCCCAGGCTTGCCACTACGTTTGTGAACCCCGCCTGGTGAGCTGCCATGACGTCGGTGTAGCCCTCGACGATCACGGCCAGCTTCTCGCGCCGAATCGCGTTCTTGGCGAGGTCGATGCCGTACAGGGTCCGACTCTTATCGAACAGCGGCGTCGCCGGTGAGTTCAGGTACTTCGGCCCCTCGGCGTCAGGAAGGATGCGACCGCCGAGCCCGACCGCCCGACCGGACGCATCACGGATCGGGATGATGATTCGACCGCGGACCCGGTCATAGACGCCGCCTCGCGTCGATGGGCTCGCAAGTCCGGCACCGATCACCTCGGCCTCGGTGAACCCCCTGCCGCGCAGGCGCTTCGTCATCGCCTCCCAGGTATTGGGAGCGTACCCCACCACGAACTTGTCGAGCGTCGCCTCTGACAGGCCGCGCTCGCCCATGTAGGCACGCGCGCGCTCGGACTGCCGTGCCTGGAGGAACACCTCCCGGTACCACGCGATGGCTGCCTCGAGTGCTTCACGCAGGCGCCGCTTATGCCGATCCTCGCGCGCCGTGTGCTCGCTCAGCTCGACTCCCGCCCTCTCCGCCAATTGGGCGAGCGCTTCCCGAAATTCGAGTCCGTCGCGGCGCATCAGGAACGTGAAGATGTCGCCGTGCTCGCCACAGCCGAAGCAATGCCACGTCTCGCGGTCTGGCGTGACGATGAATGACGGAGTCTTCTCGCCGTGGAAGGGGCACAGGCCCTTATGGACGGTGCCGGCACGCTTGAGCGACACGGTTTCGCCCACAACGTCAACGACGGGCAGTTTGGATTTGATGTCGGCGACGATGCCGGATGATGTGGTGATGCGGTAACCCTCGCGCAGTCGCAACGTGCGCTTGTCAAGTACTTTGTCAAGGACGACGACCCTATTCTAGCCTTTTGTCAAGTGCCTTGACCGGAGGGGTCCCCTCATCCCGTGCGCTCGACACAGCGCGGTACACTTCGCACCGCACTGCACCAAACAGCACAAACAACCGAGGCCGATGCAACCAGCTGATTCCCCCGTTACCCCCAGTGTCGCGTCCGCGGTCGAGGCTATGCAGGCTGCCTTCCGGGACGTCCATGGCCGTCGCCTGCACGGATTCGCGCTGATGCTCACCCTGGGCGATCGGCCGCTGGCGGCCCGGCTTGCCGATCGCGCGCTCACCACCGCCACACCGCGCGTACATGAGCTCCGACACCCGGAACGCGCCGCGGGCTGGCTCCGCGCACAGGTGCTCAGACATGCTCCCCGGGTCAGGCGTGCCACACGTCCGGGGCCGGCAGCCATTCGCGCGCTCGGCGAGCTCGGAGCCGATGCATCCGTGGTCACGGCGCTGCGGGTCCTCTCGACGCGAGAGCGAGCCGCGCTGATCGCCACCGACATCGAACGCCTCGACCAGCGCGACGTT
>JBBJNX010000263.1:0-3943 GCA_037721115.1 Candidatus Limnocylindria bacterium | reverse complement strand
CGATGTACATCAGGTTGATGCCGGCGCTCGACAGCTCGAACAGGTGCGCCTGGCGGGGCCCGATCGCGCTCGGTGCGCAGGCGAGAGCTGACGAGCATCGAGATGCCGTGGGCAAGCACGAATCCGAATGCGCCCAGCACGTGGAGGAACACGACAACGCCATACTTGGCTCGCATGGTACCCGCGCATGGCAGGCAGGGGAACGGCATCATTGAGGTGACCGGTGAGCGGCGAGATCGCGATCGGTCGAGCAGGTGTGACGATGGGTGCCTGCTCGATGTATCGAGCGTTATTCACTGGAGGCGCTGGCTGCGTGTCGTCTGTTCGATAGATCGAGCACTGCCACGCATGAACCGCGCGCCGCGGTGCGGTTCACGATCACCGGCGCTCGATAGATCGCGAGAATCGCACGCGGCGCGACCATCAAGTGAAATACGCTCGATTCATCGAGCGTATTGGTGCGGAATGGTGCGGGTCGCGCGGTCCGGGCGGCTCCCCTGGCCCCGGCCGGGTAGAATGTGGGCAATTCGGCGGTCGCCCCGGGCGGTCGCCCCGGCGAACAGGTCAGACCGCGGAAGCCGACTCCGGGCACACGCCCATGACGCGCGGCCGGTCGACTCGCATAGCCGACCCAGCGCCAGGTGGCTCGGGCCGGACGTAAGGAGAAGACCCGTGGCGACGACCCACCCTCGCCCCACCGCGGCGCCGCTTCATGCGACGCACCGCAACCTCGCGACCCCGGAGCTCTACGAGCACGCCATCCGCAATGGCGAAGGAATTATCTCGGCGCATGGTTCTCTGGTCGTGCGCACCGGTGAGCACACCGGTCGCTCCCCGCTTGACAAATTCCTGGTGCGCGAGCCGAGCAGCGCCAAGAAGATCTGGTGGGGGCCGGTCAATCGCCCCATCAGCGAGGAGGATTACGACAGCCTGCGCGACAGGCTCATGTCGTATCTCGCCGGTCGCGAGCTGTACAGCCAGGACCTCTACATCGGCGCACATCCGGATCACCGGCGGTCGCTGCGGGTCGTGACCGAGACGGCGTGGGCCAGCATCTTCGCCCGCAACCTGTTCCGCAACCCACCGGCCGAGGACCTCGAGGGCTTCGCACCGAACTTCACGATCATCAACGTTCCATCTTTCAAGGCCGATGCGGAGGCCGAGGGGGTTCGATCCGAGACGGCGATCCTGCTCCATCTCGAGCGCATGGAGATCATCATCGTCGGGACCGAGTACGCCGGCGAGATCAAGAAGTCGGCGTTCACGGTCATGAACTACCTGCTGCCCGATGAGGCAGCCATGCCGATGCATTCATCGGTCAATGTCGGAAAGGCAAACGACCCGGCCCTCTTCTTCGGCCTCTCCGGGACCGGCAAGACGACCCTCTCGGCGGACCCGGAGCGCAGCCTCATCGGCGACGACGAGCACGGGTGGGGCGTCGATGGCCTGTTCAACTTCGAGGGCGGCTGCTATGCCAAGACGATCCGCCTCTCGCCCATGTACGAGCCTGACATCTTCGCCACGACGCGCCGCTTCGGCACGATCCTCGAGAACGTGGACCTCGACGAGGCGACCCGCGAGCTCGACCTCGACTCGGATCGATTCACCGAGAACACGCGCGGTGCGTACCCGCTCGAGTTCATCGGCAACGTCGATCCGACCGGCATGACCACGCATCCGGTGAACGTGGTCTTCCTCACCGCCGATGCGTTCGGCATTCTTCCGCCGATCAGCCGCCTCAGCCGCGAACAGGCGCAGTACCACTTCATCAGCGGCTACACCGCCAAGCTGGCGGGCACCGAGATCGGTGTCACCGAGCCAAAGGCGACCTTCTCGGCGGGGTTCGGCGCTCCTTTCCTGCCACGACATCCCGGCGAGTACGCCGCCATGCTGGCCGAGCGGCTCGAACAGTACGACGTGCCCGTCTGGCTGGTGAACACCGGCTGGACCGGCGGCCCGTATGGAACCGGGGAACGGATGGCGATCGACCACACGCGCACAATGGTCCGAGCCGCCCTGAGCGGCTCGCTCGCCGATGTGCCGTACGAAACGGATCCCATCTTCGGAGTCCAGGTGCCGACGAGCGTGCCTGGCGTCCCGGCCGGGCTCCTGCGGCCGCGCGACACGTGGCCGGATCCCGGCGCATACGACGCGAAGGCACGCGAGCTCGCGGCCATGTTCGTCGATAACTTCGCGAGCTATGCCGACGGGGTGTCCGAGGCGGTCGGGGCCGCCGGCCCGCACATCGAAGGCTAGCTCGCGCGCGTGGCCGCCATTCGCCTCGTCTACATCGGCGGGGGCAGCACCCGAGCTCCGGGGACGGTCGCGTCCCTCGTCGAGCGCGGGGAGGCGTTTCGCGGGTCCGAGGTGGTGCTCGTCGACCTCGATCCGGAACGGCTCGACGTGGTGCGCCGGCTGACCGAGCGCATGGTGGCAGTCCGTGGGCTCGACCTGCAGGTGAGAGCCACGACGGATCGCTCCTCGGCGCTGGATGGGGCAGACGTGGTGCTCACCAGCTTTCGGCCCGGCGGCTTCGAGGCGAGGGCGCTCGACGAGGCGATTCCCCTGCGCCACGGGGTCATCGGTCAGGAAACCCAGGGCCCGGGTGGGTTCTTCATGGCACTTCGCTCGATTGCCGTCATGCGCGAGATCGTCGTCGCAATGGAACAGCGCTGCCCCGATGCATGGCTGGTGAACTACACCAACCCGGTGAACATCGTTTCGGAGGCCATCACGCATCACTCGGCGATTCGCTGTGTCTCGTTGTGCGAGGGACCGATCACCTTCCCGCGGGATATCGCCCGGCTGGCGGGCCTCGACCCGGGCCGTCTCGACGCGACCCTGGTCGGGCTCAACCACACCGGCTGGAGCGTGCGGCATGAGTACGACGGCGCCGATATCATGCCGATGATCGAGAACGCGGCCCACCGCCTCGATGCCTCCGGCGGACCCACCACCCGCGACGAGCTGATGGTTCACCTGGCGGCGACCATGGGAGCGCTGCCATCGGCCTACCTGTATTACTACTACTTCGCCGATCACGCCCTCGCGGCGGCGCGAGCGGCACCGCGTTCGCGCGCGCAGGAGATCATGGCCAGCGTGGATGACTACTGGGCCCACTACCGTCAGCAGGCCGTGGCCGCTACCCCGCGCCTTGATCCCGAACGCTCGCGAGGAGGCATCCTGGAGCTGGAGTTGGCCGTGGAGGTGATCGAGGCGATCGTGAATGATCGCGGCACGACGTGGCCGGTCAACGTCCCGAACCGGGGCGGCGCCCTGCCCGGATTCCCCGACGACCTCGTGGTCGAGATTCCCGCACGGGTATCGGCGAAAGGAATCGAGCCGATCGACGTTCCGGCGCTCCCTCCGCAGGTGCACGGGCTCATCGAGTCTCTCGGCGCGTACCAGTCGCTGGCGGCAGAGGCGGCCTGGGCGGGCACGAGACGCGACGGAGTGCGCGCCCTCGCCGCCCCTCCGCTGGTCCTCACCCTCCCGACGGCGGAGGCACTCTACGATGAAATGGCCGCGGCCCATTCGGCGTATCTCCCCGCACGGCTCCTGGTCTGAGCATGGACGTACGAATCGCCGAGGACGCTGAGACGCTCGCGCGCGAAGCAGCAGCCATTGTCGCCGGCCTCGTGGCGCAGCGGCCGGATGCATTGATCCTGGCCGCCACCGGCGAGACACCGATCGGTCTCTATCGAGAGCTTGCGCGACTGCGCGAACGTGGCGTGCTGGGCACCTCACGTCTGCGCGTCGCGCAGCTGGACGAGTACCTCGGTCTCGAAGAAGACGACCCGCGGTCGCTGTTCGGCTGGATGCATCGCGCGCTGCTTGCGCCGCTGGAGATTGATGCCGGACGAGTCATCCGGTTCACGACCGGTCATCCGAACGCCGAGCTGGCAGCGGGCATGTACGACAGGCAGGTCGACGCGGCCGGAGG
>JBBJNX010000262.1:0-3943 GCA_037721115.1 Candidatus Limnocylindria bacterium | reverse complement strand
ACCGCGTCGTTCAGCACGGTTGAAGGGCACGGGGTGGGTGCGACCAGGCCGGCTGGCGCCCCGGCCCGCCTTGCTCATACCCCATAATCCACTGCTCGCCCCTGCCGACTTGCCAAAAGAGGGGACGGGGCACGATCTCGCCATGGCGACCGGCGTCCTCGTTGCGTCCGACCAACTGGATGCCTCACGGCTCGGCCGAACCGCCCTCATCGGGGAGCTGGCCCTCGACGGGTCATTGCGCCCGGTACCCGGCGTGATGGCTCTCGTGTCCGCGGCCCAGGCCGCCGGTGCGTGTGACGCCATCGTGCCTGCCGAGAATGCGGCGGAAGGGGCCGTGGTCCAGGGCATTCGCGTGCGGGGCGCGCGCGAGCTCCGGGAAGTGACCCGCCACCTCGCCGGGTTGGAACCATTGACGGTGGTTGGCCCACCCAGTCGTGACTCCGAATCAGCGCTCGACGATGCACCGGATCTCGTGTCGATCGTCGGGCAGGCGGTCGCGCGTCGAACCCTGGAGATCGCCGTGGCTGGACGTCACAACCTGGCCTTTACCGGGCCGCCCGGCGTGGGCAAGACGCTTCTCGCCAGGAGCGCCGCAGCGCTGCTGCCGCTCCTGGATGAGCGGGAGGCGGCGGAGGTCAGCCGGATCCACTCGGTGGCGGGTCTGTCGCAACCACGGGCGTCGGTCAGCCTGCGGCGGCCATTTCGTGCGCCACACCACACCATCTCGACACAGGCACTCGTCGGCGGAGGGCCCCGGATTCGGCCGGGAGAGGCGAGCCTTGCGCACCGCGGCGCACTCTTCCTGGACGAAACGCTCCAATTCAGGGCAGATGCGCTCGACGCCCTCCGCGGTCCGATCGACTCCGGTGCCGTGACGATCGCCCGCGTCGAGGGAGTGCTCGCCCTTCCCGCGCGATTCATGCTTCTGGCGGCCTTCAATCCCTGTCCGTGCGGCTGGTTCGCGGTGGACGGACACGAGTGCACCTGCGAGGACGGCACGCGTCGCCGGTACCAGGCGCGGCTCTCTGGACCGATGCGCGACCGGCTCGACATGATCGTGTTCCTTGCGCCGATCAGTTCATTCAGGCGCTCGGCACCACCAGAGAACTCGAGTGCTGTTTCCGCGCGGGTTGCGACCGCCGCCGCCATGCAGGCCGAGCGCCAGGGATCGGCGAACGTCGACATCCCGCCGGGGCAGCTCGACGAGGGCACGGGGTTCTCGTCGTCCGTACGGGCCCAGCTGGACACTCGTGCACGCCAGTTGGGTCTGTCAATGCGTCGTCTGCATCGAGCGGCACGCGTCGCCCGCACCATCGCCGACCTGGCGGGTTCCAGCCTCGTGCGCGCAGAGCACGTGGACGAGGCGCTGCTTCATCGGCCGAAGGAGGTGCGGCCATGATCGGGGTCGGGACCGCAGGCCCAACGGGCGGACGGCCCGAGCCCGGCGCGGGGAGCCGCGCCACGGAGCGCGAATGCTGGATCGCGCTCTCGCTTGTACCCGGAGTCGGGCCGGCCGGCTTTGCCCGACTCCTCGCGCGGTACGGGTCTGCGGCCGCCGCGTGGCGCGCTGGCCCCGACGCGCTTGAGAACCTCGCTCCGTCCAGGGGTCAGGGCAATGGAGGTGGCGGACATTCCCTGCGTCCGGACCCGCGTGAGGTGGCCCGAGCGCTTCAACAAGCTACCGAGCGTGCCGGTGGCCGGATCGTCACCGGCCTTGATGAAGCCTACCCGCCCGCGCTGCGGACGCTTGATCCACGGCCTCCCACGCTCTTCGTGATCGGTCCGCAGAGCGTCTTCCTCGAGCGCGCCGTGGCGATCGTCGGGACGCGTCGCGCCTCCGGCTACGGCATCTCCGTGGCGACCGAGATCGGCGACGATCTGGCTCGTGCCGGGGTGGTGGTCGTTTCAGGGCTCGCGCTGGGTATCGACGGCGCGGCGCACCATGCAGCAGTGGCGGCCGGCAGGCCCAGCATCGCCGTCCTTCCTTCACCGATCGACCGCATCTACCCGCCCCGACACCGGCCGCTCGCTCGCGATCTGCTGCGCGCCGGTGGCGCCATCGTGAGCGAGGTCGCCATCGGTGCATCGATCGGCCGCCCGGACTTCGCGCGTCGGAACAGGATCATCGCGGGCCTCGCGGAGGCGGTCATCGTCATCGAGGCGCCCGACCGATCCGGCGCCCTGCTCACGGCTTCAGCGGCGAATGCCATCGGTCGCGAGCTGTACGCCGTGCCCGGTCCGATCGACGCGATGGCCTCCCGCGGATGCAATCGCCTGATCGCGGATCATCAGGCGACGCTCGTGACCTCGAGTGCTTCGCTCCTGCGCCAGATCGGCCTCGCGCGCGGCGAGAGGCCGCCGACCGTCAACGCCCTCTCCGAGGTCGAAGGACAGATCCTCCGACACCTCTTCGAGCGCAGCGGGTCCATCGAGGAGCTGGTCGACCGCACGCGTCAGCCGCCCGCCTCGGTGGCGAGTGCGCTTGCCATGCTGGAGGCGCGAGGCCTCGTCAATCCATTCGGCGGCGCCACCTTTCATCCGACCCTCGCCGCCAAGCGACTTGCAAAGGTCATATGACAGACCGGTACGCCTGGGCTATCCTTAGCCGCCACTCGCCGCCGCCCACTCGTGCCCCCTCAGTGGCGGCCCCGAATCCCAATGGAGTTTGTGTATTGCGTCCGATCCGAGCCGCAAGAGCGGCTGTTGCCGCCCCGTTCGATTCGCTCGGCACCCTGCTGAGCAGCCACCGAGCCCTCACTCGCGTCTCGTTGGCAGCCCTCTCGTTCACATGTATCATCGCCCTCAACCAGCAGCAGACGACGGTGACCCAGGCGGGTCCCGAATTGGCCCCGGTCATTCCGGTATCGCTCCTGCCACAGAACGTCGGAACCGGCGTCAGTACCGACGCCCCCGTCACCATCGACTTCGACGCCGCCATGAATCCGGGATCCGTCGAAGAGGCCGTCCAGGTTCTGCCCGCGCAGCCGGTGAAGCTGAGCTGGAGCGAGGATCTCGATCAGCTGACCGTGGCGCCCGAACGACGCTGGCAGACCGACGAGAGCTATGTCGTCGTCATCGGTGGATCGGCAGTCCGGACCGATGGTCGGGCCATGTCAGGCGCGAGCCGATACTCCTTCACCACGCAGACAGCACCGACGGTCTCCGATTTTCAGGTGCGCCTGGCGGAGGATAATCTTGCCGAGCCGAAGGTCGACGAGATGGATCGAACCAGGGCGGCCGCCGTCCTGGATGAGGATGCGCTGAGCGCGGAGGAGGCGAACGTTCTTTCGCCGACAATCACGGCGAAGGACGTCAGCGCCACGAGTGCCATCACGGTGAGCTTCGCGCAGAGGATGAATCCGCTCGACGTCGAGTCCAATTTTGCCATCAGCCCTGAGGTCGAAGGCGATCTCGCCTGGGAGAATGGCGCGCTGGTCTTCCGCCCTTCCGAGCGGCTGGAGCCAGGCACCCGCTACACGATCAGCGTGATCGGCTCGCACGATCGCACTGGCAATCTGATCGGCGGCAAGGGCAACTTCTCGTTCATCGTTCAGCGCGGCGCGCAGGTCACCACCACGCAGCCCGAGGCGGATGCGTCCGATGTGGAGCCGGCCACCGTCGCCATCTGGTTCAGCCAGCCGATGGACGTCAAGGCCTCGAGCAAGGCGTTTGCCCTGACCGATACGAAGACCGATTCTCGAGTGGATGGCGACCTCAAGTGGAACGAGGCCGGCACGCAGCTGATGTACACCCCGGACAGCGCACTTCCCGGCGGCCGCACGTTCGAGGTCACCTTTGACGGCGGCGCCCGCGATGCCGATGGCAACAAGATCGACGCGTCTCTGTCGTTCGAGACCAAGGCTGCCCCGGTTGTTGTTGCCACCCGTGCACCGACCTCGGCACGCACCGCCCCGGTTCAGGCACCGGCTCCGGCCGCTGTACA
>JBBJNX010000261.1:0-3951 GCA_037721115.1 Candidatus Limnocylindria bacterium | reverse complement strand
TTCGACGATTCCATCTCGTTGGCCGATGACGTCGCGCACCCCGTGGCGGTGGGCATCGCATTCGATGCCGAGGGCACGCCCAAGCGTCGCGTGGAGCTGATCGTCGACGGCGTCACGCGCGGCCTTGTCCACGATCGGCGCACCGCCAGGGCACTCGGCGCCACCTCGACCGGTAACGCCGTCGCCGGTGCCGGCCCGTGGGGCGCTCTGCCGGCCAACCTGGTCCTGGAAGGCGGATCGGTTTCACGCGAGGACCTGATCGCCGGTGTCGAGCGCGGACTGCTCGTCACCGACTTCTGGTACACCCGCATCCTGGACCCTCGAACGCAGGTGGTGACCGGACTGACCCGCAACGGCGTGTGGTTGATCGAGGACGGACGGATCGTGCGTCCGGTGACCAACCTGCGATTCACCCAGTCATTCCTGGAGGCGCTTGGGCCTGGCAATGTGCGCGCGGTCGGCTCGGATCTCACGCTTGTCGGAGGCGCGACGTTCGGGGTTGGCGCCTACGTGGTGCCGTCGCTGCATCTGGCGTCGTGGAATTTCACCGGTGGCGCCAAGGGATAGGGAGTGTCCCCTGAGGTTAGCTTAGCCAGCGGACTTAGCTAACCGGCTGTGGACTGCTGCTTCCCGGTTTGCGCAACGGAACGTCGGCCTTGCACAGCTCGCAGGCATCGGCCTCCCAGGACGGAATCTCGATCCTGCCCAGCGCGTGGAGCAGCATGCCCACATCAATCGGCTCCACGGACCGATCGACGATGACGACGGCCGCAACGGGCTCGACGCCGGCGCTTCGGACCGACTCCACCGTCTCGAGCAGGGAGGCACCCGTGGTGAGGATGTCGTCCACGATCGTGACGCGCTCTTCGGGACCGATCGGCCAGCCGCGCCGCAGCTCTCGGCCGCCGGAAGGAACCGGCTCGGCGAACGCGGCGCGCACCGACCCGCCCAGCTGGCGCGCCGTTTCGAAGGAGAGAAGGACCCCGCCGGTGGTGGGGCCCACCACCAGGGTCGGCAGGGACGGAGCCAGCACCTCCGCGAAGCGGCGACACAGCTCGACCCCATATCGGGGATGCTGGAGAACCAAGAACTTTTCCAGGTAGCGTCCGGCATGGCGGCCGGACTTCAGGAGGAAGTGGCCGTCCAGGAGCGCGCCGGCATCGGCGAACAGGGCTTCGACCGAAGCGCCGCGCAAACCCGCATCGGTCATTCGTAGACGGCGGAGAAGTCGACCGCCGGATAGCGTTCGGCGAGCGCATCCGTCACCCAGTGCAGGATGTCGGCAGGATCGTAGAAGGCGGCGATCGTCTTCGCCTCGATGACCATGAGCCCCTGTCGGCGAGCCTCGACCGAGCCGAGCACGTCCTCCGGTCGGTCCGAGAGATCGAGGCTGGTCTCGAAGCGGCCGTCTGCACGAAGGATGAGCATGTCATCCGGATCGTCGAGCAGAAGGAGGTCGCCGGTGCGGCGCAGGACCTCCTCCGCGTTCGAGGTGAACTCGCGAAGGAGCTGCGCCTGCGCGGTTCCGAGCTGAGTCCGATAGGCATCGGCCAGCTGCCAGAGCCGCTGCGCCGCAAGGGCCTCCTGCTGCGAGGTCGGGAGACCCGCCTCCCAGTCGTCGGCGGTCGCACCATCGGCAAGTTCTTCCTCACGCGCGAGTTCATCGGCGGAGACCAGGTGCGCCGGCGCGTCTCTGGCGGCCTCGATGAGCCAGGAAAAGATGTCGGCCGCGTTGTACAGCTCCAAAAGCTCGCTGACCGTATCGACCAACTGCTCCTGGTCGTACCACTCGCTGTCGGCGGGATCCTGGTAGGTCAGGCGCGTGGTCCATGTCTGATCGACGGGGTGGTAGAGGAGGTAGTCCTGCTCGTTGTCGACCAGCTTGATCGGACCGATCTCGCGCAGGCGCTCGCGATTCTGATCCAGAAAGCGGCGCAGCTGCTCGGTGGCCTCGTAGAGAAAATCGCGTCTCTCGAGCTCGGCCTCGGCCGCGACTTCGCGCAGAGCGACGATTCGTGGCGAGGACGATGGCGTTCTCATGGCCTGTACACGAAGTCGGGGCCCATCCGCTCGCGGAGGAAGATCGTGTGCTTCGAGTCGAACACCGACTCGGCCACGCGATGACCGAAGCCACGCATGGACGGATCGGCGTACAGCTCGTCCAGGACGGCGTAGTTCGGCAGATCGATGATGAGGACGTTGTTCCAGGTGGAACCCTCGGTCACGTTGAACCAGCCCACGAAGCGGATGCCGTACTTCGCCTCCGTCTGGCGCGCGGTCCGCGGAAAGATATGGCGCATGCCGCGCTTGAAGAGTGCGTCGCGGCCCTTGCGCACGTTGAAGAAGGTCACCATCAGTGGCATTCAGCGACCCTCCGGGTCATCGGTTGGCTCTTCAGTGCTGATGACCCGAGTGTGAGGCTTGGCGATACCCGTCTGCCGGCCACGCCCGCGACGCCGGTCGGCGAAGAAGACGCGAAGGAGGAAGACGCTGGTCATGCTCACGAAGAAGAGCAGGATGAGGGCGACGAACAGCAGCGTCGCCAGCAGCCAGACCGGCCAGTTGAACGTGAACAGGCCGACCGGGATGAGGAGCAGAATGGCGGCGAACAGGATCGCCTGCGTGATGAAGCAACCAAAGCCAGGACCCTCGTTCGGATCGAGTTCCTCGTTGTAGTGAACTGACAAGCCATTCCTCGGTGGGCTGGGGGACGGCGAGTGGCGAGCCGCATGGTCCCACATCCGGCGTTGCCACGCTCCGGCTACGACCGGCGATGCCCCATCCGCGCACGTCTCGGCGGCATGTCGTCCGAGCATTCGTCTCGCGCGTCACTGACGCTCAAACGCGACTTTTCGCCGTCATTCAGTCCTCTCATGAATACATCCGAGGTCGATTGACTGGTTGGCACCGTCAAGGCGCCCAACTTCGAGTCACCGGTGAATATCTGACGGCCAGGGGCCGCTTCGTAGCCCCAATGAACCACTCGGTGACTAACCTGACCGGACGCGGGGCGGCGGATGGCGCTTTTAGGACCGATACGTCACGCGGCCGTCGGCCACGGTCAACCGAACCACGCCGGGAAGCTCCATCCCCAGCAGCGGGGTATTGACCGATGCAGATGCCAGACCCTCGGCCTCGAGTCGTCGCCGCGCCAGCGGGTCGAAGACAACGAGGTCGGCGAGCTGGCCAAGCGCCAGGCTTCGGCGCTCAGCGATGATCTGCGCGGGGCCCAGGGAGAGCGCGTGAATCAGGGTCGCCAGATCCAGCCTCCCAGCCTCGACGGCGGCGAGGCCGATGGAGAGGGCGGTTTCGAGCCCGATCATGCCGGGAGCCGCCTCCTCGAATGGGACGATCTTGCGCTCGCGTGGATGCGGGGCATGGTCGGTCGCAATCGCGTCGATCGTGCCGTCGGCAAGGCCGGCGAGCAGCGCGAGCGCATCGTCGCGCGACGTAAGCGGCGGATTGACGCGACACGATTCGTCGAAGGCGCGAGCGGCGATCACACCTACATCATCGGGCTCATCCCAGGCGAAGTGGCGCGATCCCGCCACCCAGGCGTCGGTGAGCGCCAGGTGGTGTGGCGTCACGTCGCACGTCACCGGCACGCCTCGCGCCCGCGCGTCCTGCACGGCCTCCAGCGCGGCCGCCGTGGAGAGGTGCGTGAGGTGGAGCCGCCCCCCGCTCTCGGCGGCCAGCGCAATGTCGCGTTCGACCACTGACAGCTCGGCGCTTGGCGGCCATCCCGCCAGGCCGAGGCGGACGGCAGTCGGCCCTGCTCGCATGACGCTCCCCGCGGCAAAGGATGAGTCCTCCGCATGCTCGATCAACGGCCGACTGACTCCGGCCAGGCAGCTCAGCGCCGCGCGCGCGAGGTCGGGCGAGGGTACGGCAGCCCCGTCATCAGAAAAGCCGACTGCACCGGCATCGGCCATGCCCGCCAGGTCAGCAAGT